>CAZBDF010000018.1:2607-21482 GCA_964490385.1 uncultured Lentimicrobiaceae bacterium
TGCAAATTTTATTTAATTATACTAAATGATTTACTGTCTCGTTAAAGTGTTTGTAAAATCAGCAGTTTATATGAAAAAACTATTTTTTTTCCTTGCAATTTTGATAATACTCAGTAGTTGCAGCAATTCCGGAAACGGAGAATTAGTTGGCGTGAGCGACCGTCCTAAATTCTACCAACCTGATCCTTACGGCATGACTTTCATACCTTTAGGGTCCTACACCATGGGTTTGGGTGATGAGGATGTCCCTTATGCTCAAATGAACAATCCCAAAACGGTTACTGTAGGTTCGTACTACATGGATGAAACCGAGATTACGAACAATGAATACAGGCAATTTATAGTTTGGGTACGCGATTCAATTGCCAGGACTATGCTAGGTGATTTGAACCCTGAAGATTATCTGATTGAAGAAAACCAGGAAACAGGGGAGTTGTATGACCCACCTTACCTTAACTGGGAAACCGATATTGAGTGGAACGAAGAAGAAACTGTGCAAACCCTGGAGGACATGTACCTCCCTGAAAATGAAAGATATTACAGAAAAAAAGAATTTGACACACGAAAATTGAGGTACGAATATTATTGGATTGATCTTCAGGCTGCAGCAAGAAAAGATTATACCCAGCAAGGAAATTCCGAAGACGGTAGTTTTGCCAACCGCCCGGATGGCATGAACGACCGGTCGATATACGTAAAAAAGGAGACTATTAATGTATTCCCCGACACCCTGTGTTGGATACATGACTTTGCTTATTCTTACAACGAACCTTTGGCAAGAACTTATTTCTGGCATCCAACTTACGATCACTATCCTGTGGTAGGTGTCAACTGGCCGCAGGCGAGAGCATTTTGCGTTTGGCGTACCAACCAGTTTAATGCTTACTTAAACAGTAAAGGCCAGGCAGGACTGAATGATTTCAGACTACCAACTGAGGCTGAGTGGGAATGGGCTGCCCGCGGTGGCAACCAGGCAAATCCTTTTCCTTGGGGTGGCCCTTACAGCCGCAACGACAAGGGTTGCCTTTTAGCCAACTTTAAGCCAAACCGGGGAAATTATATCGATGATGGTGGCGCTACGCCGGTAATCGTCGGACATTACCCTGCAAATAGCTTTAACCTTTACGACATGTCGGGCAATGTTGCCGAGTGGACTATTAGTTCCTATGATGAGTCATCAAATGTATTTACCTGGGATTTTAATCCTGATTACAGCTACAATGCAACCAGCGAAGATCCAATCTCAGCGAAACGAAAAGTCATCCGGGGCGGGTCATGGAAAGACATCGAGTATTACCTTTTAGTTTCAACACGTGATTACGAATACCAGGATACTGCGAAATCATACATTGGTTTCCGCTGCGTTCAAAATTATCTTGGACGTTCAAAAGGCGACAATCCGGCTAAAGCATCAAATGTATATTAATAATTAGTTTTCCATAAAAATAATCTTCATTATTTCATCGAAATGGCGACAGTTAAAAAAAAGAGAATTGGCCCGGTAACGAGAATTGAAAACGCATTGGACAGTAAATTCTTCAGAAGATTTATGTCCGTTGCCTATGGCCTTGGTGCTTCCATTGTTATTATAGGGGCCTTGTTTAAGATCACACACATCAGAGGTGCCAACGAAGCCCTGTTTGTGGGTATGGTAACTGAAGCGATCATCTTTGCTTTGTCTGCCCTCCAAAAACCACATGTTGAATATGATTGGAGTAGAGTTTATCCCCAAATAGATGAAGATTATGACTGGGATGGCGAGCCCATAGTTACTGGCAATGGCAATGGCTCTCCCACCAATAAGTTGGATGAGATGCTTCAAAATGCCGACATCGACCAGTCTGTGATCGATCGCCTGGGCACAGGGCTTAAAAAGTTAGGCGACAGTACTGCCAAGCTCAACGACCTCTCGAATGCCAGTGTTGCTACCAACCAATTTGTTGATAGCATGAAATCAGCATCACAATCGGCACAAACCCTTTCAAAAAAATATGGTGAAACTGCAGAAGCATTGGGTAATGAAGTAGCTGCCACCAATGAATATTCATCAAAAGTTAAAGAGGTTAGCCAGGCTGTTTCCGGCCTAAAGACCATATACACTGAGGCTGGCAATTCGTTGAAAGAAGATATTTCTGCCACCCAAAAACTGTCAGAAAGTATTAAAACCGCCTCCGAATCTGCAAGTAAACTATCCGAAAGTTACCATAAATCTGCACAGAGCGTTGCCCATAATATTGAGGCCCTGCAAAAATCAACCGATAAAAACACTGCTTTTAACCAGCAACTTGGCAAGCTGTCGGAAAACCTAAGTTCCCTCAACTCGCTTTACGAGCTCCAGTTGAAAAACACTGATAAGCAATCTAAAGCTTCAGAAAAACTACAGAAAACATTAGAAAATTTCCTTTCGAGGATTGATGATTCTGCCAATAAAACGGTTCAGTATCAAAAGGAAATGGATGTCCTTACACAAAGAATGTCCTCCTTAAATTCAGTATATGGTAATATGCTTTCAGCAATGAAGGTAAAATAGTGCGAGGAATTGAAAAAGTTGTCAAATTTTAAACCCGAACGGTAAATGGCCGGATACAAAGAAACACCACGACAAAAGATGATCGCCATGATGTACCTTGTACTCACGGCGCTACTGGCTTTGAATGTATCCAAAGAAATGCTTGATGCATTTATTGTTGTTAACGAAAGTGTGGAGTTAACAAACGAGAATTTTAGCCAAAAGCTGGATGATACCTACACTTCTTTCGAGAAGAAATACCAAATCAATCAAAACAAGGTAAGGCCTTACTGGGAAAAAGCACAGGAAGCTAAATCAATGTCGAACGAATTAGTAGTTTACATTGAGGATATAAAGTGGATATTGATTTCCCGAACTGAAAAAGTTAGCCTCGACTCTGCAAAAAATATTTCGGTGGCTCAGATGAAAAATAAGGATGACTATGATACGCCCACTAACTTCTTTATGCGCGACAGTGAAGACGGATCGAAAGGTGAAGGCAAGGAATTAAAACGCCGGATTGACGAATACCGCCAAAACATGTTGAACCTCCTTGACCCAAAAGACAGGGACAGGATTAAAATTGGACTTAATACTGACGGGACTTATCAGGATGCAGACGGCTACCCACTCAACTGGATCCAGTACAACTTTTTCCATACCATCATGGCTGCCGACATGACCATATTAAATAAAATCATCACTGAGATTTACAATGCTGAGTTTGATGTGGCCAATTTTCTTCTTGACGATATTGAAGCCGAAGACTTTAAGTACGACAAAATTGAAGCTAAAATCCTACCCAAAACCAACTATGTGTTTCTGGGTGATGAGTATGAAGCCGAAATTATTGTTGCAGCATATGACACCAAACAGAGTCCTGAAGTATTCCTATTGGAAGGGGTTGATTCGCTTCCTGAGAGCCAAATTTCACGGGCTAAACTCCTCGAGGGTGAAAATGGATTGGTGAAGATTTCATTGCCTGCTGGCAGTGTAGGCGTAAAAAAATATGCAGGAATTTTTAAAGTTACAAGTGGTATCGGCGATGTAAACAACTATTATTTCAGTGATGAATATGTTGTGGCCGAGCCTTCATTAACTGTATCAGCCAAGAAAATGAATGTGTTTTATATTGGCGTTGATAACCCCGTGGCTATTTCGGTGCCGGGGATTGCCGAAGAAAACCTAAAAGCATCCATATCCATTGGTGAATTAAAAGCAGACCCTGAAAGCGATGATTGGATTGTAAATGTCCCTACAGGGCAGCGCGAAACCATTATCACTGTAAAGGCAACTATCGACGGAACAGAACGCGATATGGGCAGTAAGACTTTCAGAATTAAAAAAGTACCCGATCCAATAGCACTTATTGCCAATAAAATGGAAGGTATGGTTAACCGCAATATTTTGGTAGCCGCCGGAGCCATCATTCCTAAAATGCCGGATGACTTTGAGTTTGACCTTTCCTACAGGATCACCTCATTTAAAATGACATTACAACGTGGCCTGGAAATCTGGTCGGATAAATCGAGCAATAACAGGCTTACTGAAGATATGATCCGTCAAATTACCTCAGCCAGCCGAGGCCAAAAAGTCTGGTTTGAAAATATCGTGGCACGTGGGCCGGATAAAATCGACAGGCCTTTGTCCCCTATTATTTTAACGATTAATTAAGACAATAAAAATTCACATCAATATGAATAAGCGAAGCATAAAAATTGGATTTACAGCATTCTTCCTCATGCTATTTGCTTTATCATTCGGTCAGCCGGCCAACCAGGTACAACTGGTTTCGGAGCCCAAAGATAAAGCCTATGGAAGGGCGCACATTGATGACCTGAAACCTATCCCATACCCCTATCTCAGCGAATCAAATGTTTTTTGGGAAAAAAGGATTTGGCGGGTAATCGATTTTCGCGAGAAGATCAACCAACCGCTTTATTTTCCATCAAGGCCGCAAGGCAAATGGATGAGTTTAATGACAATACTTTGGGATGCCATTCTTGGTGGTGAAATTACTGCTTATACCTACGATCCCAGCACAGACAATTTTGAGGAACTGATCCCACAGACCTCCAACCAGATTGCGATGGAACTGGCAGATACCCTCTACGTTGAAACTGCCGACCCGAACGACCCAACGCAAACCATCAATAAAAAGGTGATTAACCCGTTCAACCCTCAGGATGTACAGCGCATGAGGATCAAAGAAGACTGGATTTTCGACAAGCAGCGTTCAGAAATGCAGGTCAGGATCATTGGCATTTGCCCGGTTAAAGAAGACCTTGATCCTGAGACCGGCGAGTTCAGGGGATACAAGCCCCTATTCTGGCTGTACTATCCTGAGATCAGGCCAATCCTTGCACGCTTCGAAGTATTTAACAGAAAAAATTCAGCCCATCGTTTATCATACGATCAGTTTTTCTTACAAAGAAAGTTCTCCAGCTATATCATTAAAGAAGACAATGTTTTCGACCGCTACATTGCCGACTATGCCATGGGTGTAGATGGTTTGCTTGAAGCTGAAAAAATTAAAGACCAAGTCCGGGAGTTTGAAGCTGAACTGTGGGTGTATTAATGATATCCTTCAAATACCTAAAATATTTCATAACTCCTTGTCGATACCGGCAAGGAGTTTTTTTATCTTTGCTTGATTCCAAAATTTACTGATGTCATTTGATTTTCTAAATACAGCCATTGAATATTTAAAAGGCGTGGGGCCAAAAAGGGCTGCATTACTTAAAAGTGAGTTGGATATTTATACTTTCGATGATCTGCTCAATTATTTTCCTTTCCGTTATATCGACCGAAGTAAGTTTTCGAAAGTAGGCGATATTCAAAGTGATTCAACATACATCCAGACTAAAGGTAAAATCCACGGACTGAAAACCCTCGGTGCACAAAGAGGCAAAAGGCTTGTTGGATATTTGCGTGACGAAACCGGCGACATCGAATTGATTTGGTTTAAAGGACTAAAATGGGTAATCGACAAAGTCAAGCCAAATGAGGAGTACATCGTATTCGGAAAACCCAACTACTTTAATGGCAAATATAATTTTACCCATCCCGAAATTGAATCGGTAGCAGAAGCCGAAAAGGGTGTGAACGCCACACTCCAGCCATTTTATAGTTCCACCGAAAAATTAAAATCCAGGGGGCTTGATAGCAGGGGGATTGCCAGGCTCACCAAAACACTTGTCGATCAAATTCATAAGGTTGTTAACGAAACCCTCTCGAATGAGATAATACACCAGCTAAAACTAATCCCCCGCGAAAAAGCGCTCATCAGCATTCACCATCCCGAAAACCAGCACATCCTCAACAAGGCAATAGCCAGGTTAAAGTTTGAAGAATTATTTTTCATTCAACTGGCTTTGCTAAGACATAAATTTAACCGGGTGCAAAAAGTTGCCGGCCACAACTTTTCCATTGTTGGCGATCACTTCAACGACTTCTACAAGCAACATTTGCCTTTTGAACTAACCACTGCACAAAAACGGGTCATCAAAGAAATCAGGGCGAATATGGGAACCGGCAGGCAGATGAACCGTCTGCTCCAGGGCGATGTGGGCAGTGGCAAAACCCTTGTAGCCTTGATGTGTTTGCTCATCGCCATCGACAATAACTTCCAAACATGCCTGATGGCTCCAACAGAAATCCTTGCGCAGCAGCATTTCAAGACCATCAGCAAGTTTCTTGACAATATGCCTGTTAACATTAAGTTGCTCACCGGCTCCTCCAAAACCGCCAAAAGAAAACTTATTCATGAGGATTTGGAATCTGGAAAACTCAACATTTTGGTTGGTACCCATGCCTTGATAGAGGAAAAAGTAAAGTTTAAAAATCTGGGTTTTGTAGTCATCGACGAGCAACACCGCTTTGGGGTTGAACAACGTGCAAGGCTCTGGAAGAAAAATAAGATTCCGCCGCATGTACTTGTGATGACAGCTACGCCCATACCCCGCACGCTGGCGATGACGGTATATGGCGACTTGGACATTTCGGTGATTGATGAATTGCCCCCGGGCCGTAAACCTGTACAAACCTTTCATTATTACGACAGCAAACGTGGGCATTTGTTCCATTTTATGAAGCAAAAAATTGCTGAAGGCCGCCAGGTGTATGTGGTTTACCCTTTGATCAATGAATCGGAAACATTGGATTTAAAAGACCTGATGGATGGGTACGAAAGCATCAGCCGCTCTTTCCCTTTGCCGGATTATGCCATCAGCATTGTACATGGAAAAATGAAAACCGATGCCAAAGATTATGAAATGCAACGCTTTGCCAAAGGCGAAACACAAATAATGGTAGCAACCACTGTAATTGAGGTGGGGGTGGATGTGCCCAATGCTTCGGTAATGGTGATAGAAAATGCCGAACGTTTTGGCCTGTCGCAGTTACATCAGCTCAGGGGAAGGGTTGGCCGGGGTGCCGATCAATCCTTCTGCATTTTAATGACAAGCTTTAAATTAACAAAAGAAGCGCGGCTTAGAATTGAAACCATGGTAAAAACTACCAATGGCTTTGAAATTGCTGAAGTTGACATGAAAATAAGAGGCCCCGGAGACATGCACGGAACACAACAAAGTGGCGTCCTCGATTTGCAATTGGCCGATATTATCCGCGACGAAAAAATCCTGAAGTATGCAAGAAATCTTGCCACTGAGATTTTAGGGCACGATCCTCTCCTGCAAAAACCCCAAAATACTATCCTGGCAAACAGGCTTCAGCAATTACAAAAACATAAGTACGATTGGAGTAAGATAAGTTAGGGGGAAGGTATGGGGTGCATAGGGGGAATAGGGTTTATACGGAAGAGGGTACATAAGGGGAATAGGGTGCATAGGGGAAATAGGGGAAATAGAGTTTGCGGAGAGAAGAACCGATTACCGATTACCAATTACCAATTACCGATTACTGATTACTAATCACTGATTACCGATCACTGTTTACCAATCACCGATCACTGATTACCGATTTTCCTAACCTTTTCCATTCTTCCATTTTCCCAAAATTCATCACTCCATTTTTCCACAACTCCAACACTCCATTTTTCCAATTCTTCCCCTTCTTTTTATTACATTTGCCGACTTAAAATCAAATTTTTAGCACAATGAAAATTTCGTATAACTGGCTCAAAGAGTATATCGATATTGACCTTGATCCTGATGTAGTTTCTCAAATATTAACTGACACAGGCCTCGAGGTGGAAGGGCTCGAAAAAATCGATACCGTCAAAGGTGGGCTTCGGGGGATAGTGATAGGTGAAGTTAAGACCTGCGCAAAACATACCGATGCTGATAAATTGAGTGTTACAACAGTTGATGTGGGCGATGGAAAAATCCTGCCCATTGTTTGTGGGGCACCAAATGTTGCTTCCGGACAAAAGGTGGTGGTGGCTACTGTTGGCACTACGCTTTATTCGGGTGATGAATCTTTCGTGATAAAAAAAGCCAAAATCCGGGGAGAAGTTTCCGAAGGGATGATTTGTGCCGAAGATGAGCTTGGCCTGGGTACTTCGCATGATGGCATCATGGTTTTGCCTACCGAAGCTGAAGTTGGAACTCCTGCCAGTGAATATTTTAATGTGGAGGAAGACCATGTTTTCGAAATAGGGCTTACACCTAACCGCACCGATGCCATGTCGCATATTGGTGTTGCACGCGACCTGGTTGCAGCACTTAACCTGCAACGGCCTGAACGCGATCCAATTTCACTTTTCCAATCCTGCATCAAAGGTTTTAAGGCCGACAATCATGATTTGCCAATAGATGTAATTATAGAAGATACCGAAGCCTGCCCACGATACACCGGGCTGACCATGACAGGGATTGAAGTAAAGGAGTCGCCTGACTGGCTGAAAAACCACTTGCTGGCCATTGGGCTCAGGCCCATCAACAACCTTGTTGATATCAGCAATTTTATGTTGCACGAAACCGGTCATCCCATGCATTTTTTTGATGCTGATAAAATTGCCGGTGGTAAAATTGTTGTAAAAAAAGAAGCCAAGGGAACAAAATTTACTACCCTTGACGAAATTGAAAGAGAACTATCGGGCAATGACCTGATGATTTGCGACAGCGAAAAAGGCATGTGTATAGGAGGTGTGTTTGGTGGACTTAATTCGGGGGTTACCGAAAGTACCAAAAATATATTTTTGGAATGTGCATATTTTGATCCAAAGACCATCAGGAAGACCGCACGTTTTCACGGCCTAAACACCGATTCATCCTTCCGCTTCGAGCGGGGTGCTGACCCCAACGATACTTTTGATGTGATAAAACGGGCGATGCAACTTATCAAGGAATTGGCTGGAGGAAAGGTTTCATCCGACATTGTGGATGTTTATCCCAAGCCCATAGAAAATTGGGAAATTGAAGTTGCCTATAAAAATGTTGACCGCCTGATTGGAAAGAAAATCCCGCATGACCAAATCAAGGATATTTTGATATGGCTTGGAATGGAAATTATTGATCAGGATAACGAGAGTTTAAAAATATCTGTCCCGACTTTTAAAAATGATGTAAGGCGCGAGGCGGACGTTATCGAAGAAATATTAAGGATTTACGGTTACAACAACGTCGAAATCCCTGAGCAACTCAGGGCATCTTTATCCTATCAGCCAAAGCCCGACCGCGAGCAACTTCAAAACCTGGTTTCTGATTACCTTACTGCCAATGGGTTTGTTGAAACGATGAACAACTCATTGACCAAAGGCACTTATGCAGAAAAATTTGATTTTATTGAAACGCAAAAAAACGTCAGGATGTTCAACCCTTTGAGCACCGACTTAAATGTGATGCGCCAGACCTTGCTCTTTGGAGGGCTGGAAACCATTATTTATAACAACAACCGCAAAAACTTCGATTTAAAAATTTACGAGTTTGGCACCATTTATTCCGTGGAAGCAGGAAATTCAAATGCAACTGATGCCCTGGCCAAATACAATGAAGAAAAGCACTTTTCGGTGTTTATGACCGGAAAATCAGGTAGCGAAACCTGGCGACAGGAACAGAAAAATATCGATTTCTTTGACCTGAAACATATTGTAGTAAATATTTTAAACAGGCTAAAGCTGGATGTCGCATCATTAGAATCAAACAGCCTTTCTAACGATATTTTCGAAAATGGAATCCAATACATTAAAAACAATAAAGTAATAGTTGAACTTGGGATGCTGACCAAAAATGTGCTGAAAGCTTTTGAGATCAAGCAAGCAGTTTGTTATGCCGATTTTAACTGGGACCTGATTATTAGCCTGATGGAATCGCATCAAATCCAATACAAGGAAGTTCCCAAATATCCTGAGGTCCGCCGCGACCTTGCTTTGTTGGTCGATAAAAATGTAAAGTTCGAAGATTTGCAAAAGCTGGCTTTCAAAACCGAAAGGAATATCCTGAAAAAGGTGAGCTTGTTCGACGTTTATGAAGGTGAAAAGATTGAAAAAGGCAAAAAATCATATGCCCTCAGTTTCATTCTTCAGGATGAGAGGAAGACATTAACAGACAAACTTATCGATAAAACCATGCGCAAACTGCAAGGAGCTTATGAGCGAGAAGTGCAGGCTGTAATCCGTTAGGCAAAGGAAAGAATGTCGCATTAAAAACCCAAAACCCAAAATAGTCTATTATGGAATCAAAAAAATTGTACTCAGAAAGCCCCACAGGTAAGAAATTCCCAATCCCTGAAAAAAGTGAATTTAAGGCTGAATTCGACAGGGTGAAAAAACTAACTGACCAGGCCCGCAAAGAAGGAAAAGAGATTGTAGTAGTGATGGGGGTTGGTTTTGTTGGTGCTGTGATGGCTGCTATTGTTGCTGATACAGTTGACGAAGCCGGAAATCCAAATAAATTCGTCGTTGGCTGCCAAAGGCCAAGTACGCGGAGCTATTGGAAAATACCGGTACTCAACAGTGGCACGTCGCCAGTAAAAGCCGAAGACCCTGAGGTTGAAGAGTTGATTGGCAGATGTGTGACAGATAAGAAAACACTCATCGCCACCTACAACAGCGATGTACTTCAATTGGCCGATTGTGTGGTGGTTGACGTACAGTGTGATTATCAAAAAAAGGACCTTGGCAATATGCGCACTGGCGAAGCTGACATGGCTGCACTTGAAGCCACCATGCGTACCATTGGCGAAAAGATTGCCCCGGAATGCCTTACACTGATAGAGACAACCGTTGCTCCCGGCACCACTGAATTTGTAGCATGGCCAATCCTTAAAAAAGCATTTACAAAAAGAGGGATTGATTCGGTTCCATTGCTTGCACATAGTTTTGAAAGGGTAATGCCGGGCCGCGAATATGTATCGAGCATCCGTGATTTCTGGCGGGTTTGCAGCGGCTGCGATGAAGAAGCCCGCACCCGGGTTGAAAAATTCCTGCATGAAGTCCTCAATACAAAAGATTTTCCACTAACGGTAATGGATCGCCCCATCGAATCAGAAACCACAAAAATTATTGAAAACTCTTACAGGGCAACCACCCTGGCATACCTTCACGAATGGAGCATTTTTGCCGAACGCAATGGCGTTGACCTGATCAAGGTGATTGATGCAATAAAGATGCGCCCTACGCACAGCAACATGATCTTTCCTGGTCCCGGCATTGGTGGGTACTGCCTGCCAAAGGACGGTGGCCTGGGCTATTGGGCCTATCGCCATATTCTTGGGTTCGAAGATGGCGATGAACTGTTTAAAATTACGCCAACCGCCATCGACATCAACGACACCAGGGGCTTGCATGTAGCCCAGCTTGTTCGTGATGCTTTGCGCAACATGGCCAGATATATTGCCGGTGCTGAGGTACTGATTTGTGGTGCAAGTTACAGACAGGATGTGGGTGATACGCGCTATAGCGGCAGCGAATTGGTAGTACGCAAACTTACCGAACTTGGTGCCGAAATGCGGGTGCACGACCCATATGTTGAACATTGGTACGAATTGGAAAGCCAGGAAACATATCCTTCTCCTGATTCATCATGGAAAAGATTTTTCCGTAACCAGGATCAGCTAAATGAAATAAAAGTGAGCAACGACCTGAAAAAATCATTGAACGGTGTGGAAGCCGTAATATTTGCAGTACCTCACGAAGCGTACGATAATTTATCACCCGACGACATCGTTAAATGGGCCGGTGGCCCTATTGCCGTTGTGGATGCATTTGGTATGCTTTCGGATGAAAATATCAAGCGCTATTTCGAGCTGGGTTGTGAGGTAAAAGCCCTTGGCCGCGGACATGTGCAAAGGATTAAAAAGCAAGTGAAGGGATAGGGATTGGAGTGATGGGAGAATGGAGTGTTGGAGAGACGGAGAGACGGAGAGATGGGGAGAGGAAGTGATGGGGAGACGGAGAGATGGGGAGATATAAGAAGTCAGATTTTTGATTTTTGATATGAGATGTCAAGAATGGATAAAGGAATTCTAGATGTCAAATAATGAATCCCGCACGTGCGGGATTGAAATAAAAAGAAATTGATTGGATTTTAAGCCCCGACGAAGAGTAAAATGGAGTGGTGGAGTAGTGGAGTGGTGGAGTAGTGGAGTAGTGGAGTTGTGGAGTTGTGGAGTAGTGGAAGAATGAGGTTAGCGAACATTAACACCAAAACAAACATTGAGAAGAAATTTCACCAGAAATAATAATATTTAAAGGATCGGGGAACCGGTCCTTTTTTTTTGAACACTACGATAAAAATTGTGTTATAATTTAAAATACATTTTATGACTAAGAATACCAACCACCTCATCAACGAAACCAGCCCTTATCTTTTGCAACATGCCCATAATCCTGTAGATTGGCACGCCTGGAATGAAGACACCCTGGCAAAGGCCAGAAAAGAAGATAAAATGATGTTGGTAAGTATTGGATACTCCGCTTGCCACTGGTGCCATGTGATGGAACGCGAATCTTTCGAAAATGAGGAGATTGCACAGCTAATGAATGAAAACTTCATTTGTGTAAAAGTTGACCGGGAGGAGCGCCCCGATGTGGATGCCATTTACATGAATGCCGTTCAACTGATACATGGAAATGGTGGCTGGCCATTAAACTGCTTTACGCTGCCCGATGGAAAACCTTTTTATGGAGGAACTTATTTCCAGACTGAACAATGGAAAGGCCTGTTAGAAAATATTGCGAACTTGTATTCCCTTGAGCGCAATAAAATTGAAGAGCAGGCACAGCAAGTGACTGAAGGTTTAAAGGATGATCTGATTATAAATCCTAAAGAGGATGCAGCCAATCATTCAAATTCAATTTCACAAGCATATCAAAAGCTGGAAAAGGGCCTCGACCCAATAAATGGCGGTTTTAAGGGAGCCCCAAAATTTCCATTGCCAAATAACCTGATCTTTTTGTTGAGATATTATTACCGGTCTCAGAATCCCGACCTTGGAAGTTATCTAAAACTAAGCCTGGATAAAATGGCTGCCGGTGGAATTTACGACCAGTTGGGCGTAGGGTTTTCAAGGTATTCGGTGGATGAAAAATGGCATGTGCCGCATTTCGAAAAAATGCTTTACGACAATGCCCAGCTAATTTCGCTCTATGCCGAGGCTTACATTTTATTTAAAGACGAAGGATACTTGCGCATTGCCGAAGAAACTGCACAATTTATTTTAAATGAACTTACTTCACTGGAAGGTCTGTTTTATTCTGCACTTGATGCAGATTCGGAGGGTGAAGAGGGCAAATTTTATGTTTGGACAAAACAGGAGTTTGTTGATGTGCTTGGAGACAAAGCAAAATTAATGAGCGCTTACTTCGGTATAAATAAGGAAGCATGGTGGGAGGGAGAAAAAAATGTGCTGGTAAAAACTACCACGAACAAGGCATTTGCTTCTGCCGAGCAAATGGATTTGGATGAATTCGAAAAAATCCTGGCCGAATCCAAATTAATCCTAAAGCAAGAACGCGACAAACGGGTCCGCCCGGGGCTGGATGATAAATCCCTCACTTCGTGGAATGCCATGATGATAAAAGCATTTGTGGATTTGTACAATGCAAGTGGCAAAAAATCCTACCTTGATGCGGCAAGTAATGCAATGGATTTTATCATTACAAACCTGGCCAATAACAAAGGCGGGCTTTACCATTCTTATAAAAATGGCACTGCCACAATTAATGGCTTCCTCGAAGATTATGCGTTTTTAATTGAAGCCCTGATAGCACTCTATCAGGCAAACTTTAATGAAGACTACTTAAAGAAAGCTGATCATTTGATGACTTATGTTTTCACAAATTTCTTTGATGAAGCAGATGGCTTCTTTTGGTTTACGGACAAGCTTTCGCACAATCTGGTCGCAAGAAAAAAAGAAATACATGATAGCGTAATGCCCTCATCCAATTCATCAATTGCCAATTCATTGTTTACTTTGGGCCTACTCTTGGACAACAAAAAATATACGCATGCGGCAGAAAAAATGCTTTCGGGGCTAACGGATCAATTCAATAAATACCCTTCATCATTTTCAAATTGGCTAAATTTAGCACTGATGGTTGACGGGCCAATTGTTGAGCTTGCATTTACCGGCAACGAAATTGAAGCCTTCCTTAAAGAAATCCAGCAATACTACATGCCATTTAAAATCATTGCAGGCAGCAGCACTAAAAGTGAACTTCCGCTCTTGCAAAATCGATATATCAGCGGAAAAAATATGATTTATGTTTGTACCGGCAAGGAATGCAAGCAACCAGTTGAGAGTGTTAAGGATGCGATTTCGCAGATCATTGAAATCAATCATCCGAAAAATCCTTAAGCAGTTTTCGGTATGACGAAAACACGTTTGCCCTTGAAACAAAACCTACGTAAATACCATCCTTTAAAACTACAAGGTTAAATTTACCAGACTTTTGGAATTTCTGGGCCACATCTTCCATCGACTCTGATGGGCAAATGGATTCTTCAGGTGCAAACATCATATTGCGCACAAGTGTAGTTTCATACTGCTCGGGCTTAAACATGATCTCGCGGATATGATCCAATAAAATCAGCCCACAAAATATACCATCATCATCAACTACCGGGAAAATATTACGCGAGGAATTTGAGATAACTTTTACAAGATCACCCAAAGTAGCATCCGGGTGTATGGATTTAAAATTTGTTTCAATCAGCTTTCCTACTTTCATCATCGATAACACTGCCTTGTCTTTATGATGCGTCATCAACTCGCCGCGCTTGGCCAAGCGCTTAGTGTAAATCGAATGTGGCTCGAAATACATGATGGTGAGGTATGAAATGGTGGAAGTAATAATTAGCGGTGGCAATAGCTCATAACCGCCTGTAATTTCGGCAATCAAAAATATGGCAGTAAGTGGTGCATGCATCACGCCGGCCATAATCCCTGCCATGCCAACCAGCGAAAAATTACTCTCAGAAACTTTAAAAGAACTAAGGGAGTTGATAAACCGGGCAACAAAAAATCCCGATATCCCACCCATAAATAACGAGGGGGCAAAGATTCCACCAACCCCGCCACTTCCTGTTGTAGCCGACATGGCAACAACTTTAAACAGGAGGATCAACAGCAGCAGCAGCAAAAACAAATATTTGTTTTCGATAAAATCTTTAAAAATACTCTGGTTTATGATGCTTTCGCCATGGCCTTTAAGCACATCCTCCAGCGCTTCGTAGCCCTCACCAAAAAGTGAGGGGAAAATAAAAATAAGCAGGCCAAGTACGGCACCACCTATGATGAGGCGCAGATAAGCGTTTTTTATTCCTCCAAATTTCATCTCCGTGTACATGGCCGTACGGGTGAAATAATAGGAAACCAATCCCGAGAAAATCCCAAGCAAAATAAAAAAGGGAATATCGTTTACTATAAATGGTGATGTAACATCGAATGAAAACAACACCTCATTCCCGAGAAGGAAATAAGCAATGGTGGCCGCAGATACCGCAGCTATCATCAAGGGAATAAGCGTAGCCATAGTCAGGTCGAGCATCAATACCTCAATGGCAAAGATAACCCCGGCAATGGGCGCTTTAAAAATGCCGGCAATTGCCCCCGCGCTTCCGCACCCAATGAGCAAAATAATTGTTTTATAGTTCATCCTGAACATCCGGCCCAGGTTCGATCCAATCGCCGAACCCGTAAGCACAATCGGGGCCTCAAGGCCCACCGAACCACCAAAGCCAATGGTAAGCGAACTGGCAATCATCGAAGAGTAGGTATTGTGGATTTTTAGTTTGCCACTATTTCTGGAAATGGCGTACAATATCCGACTTATACCGTGGCCAATATTGTCCTTCACAAAAAACTTCACAAATAACACTGTCAATAAAATCCCAACGCCGGGCAAAGCAAGGTACCAGAAGTTTTCTTCGGTAAATTTAAAGCCGTTGGTCATTAAATAGTGGGTGTAATAAACCAGGTTTTTAAGGAGTATTGCAGCCAGGCCACTTAATATCCCAATAATAAAACTGAGAAAGATCACGAACTGGCGGTCGCCAATATTCCTGATCCTCCAAATAAGTAATTTACGAAATAAGCCCGCTTTTTTCATTTTCACGGCGAAAGTAGTTTAAAATTTTCATGGGCAAATCATCAATCTCAACCAAGGGTTGACATGAACAAGAAGGGAGAAGGTATTGGTTATTGGGTATAAGGTTTATAGGGGAAATAGGGTTTATAGGGGAAATAGGGTTTATTGGTGTGATAGGGTTCATAAGGGAATTAGAGGTGTTACAGTGTTACACCTGATTTCTTTGTTTTTCTGTATTCGGATTTCCCGGCACGAGCGGGTTCAGTTTGAGGAACTCATGCAGGGATACAAAACTGATAAAACGCACGATGGCTATGAATGGCCTCCAATTTGGGATGTGCCACAGGAAAATTCACCATCTGCACTCCATTTCATTATTGTTAATCTTGGTGCGAATCCACGTATCAACGAAATCCCTCTTAATCAAGGTGATTTTATTGGTGGTTTCTACACTGATGATAATGGAGATCTTAAATGTGGAGGGGCCAGGGCATGGAATGACACTACTAATATTAGCATAGGCTTACATAAGGATGATTATGAGCCCCCTGAAAAAGATGGTTTTTCTCAAATTTACAAAATCCACCGCCAACAACACCAGATGAAACAACAAGCTACTTCCTAACTGTTAGCGATTACCCTGAAGGTTTATATATTATGACCATCAATGCCGGCAAATCAACGGTGTCAAGAAAAATTCAGATTGTAAGGCAGATTTCCATATTGTGATTTTTCAAAAAGCAAAGACCTCTCACTTGTGAGGGGTTTTGCTTTTTAGTCAAAATTGTCGATAAAAATGACCAGGTTATAGCAATTCAGTAATTCTGTATGCTAGTTTGAAATGAATTATTGACAAGATCAGGATTTAATTTAAGACATTTGTATATGGTTTATGCATTGGTGGGTCTGTCTATATCTTTTTTAAGCATAACTTTGTTGAAATTTATATGAAAAATCCAATCCAAATAAGAAAGTACATTGAGGGCATCCTTCAAACCTGTCGGCTGGCAGTTCTGGCTACAGAGGCTCATGGGCAGCCGCACGCAAGTTTGATAGCGATCACCCCGCTTCAGGGATTCCGGCAAATAATTTTTGCTACATATCGCAATACCCGGAAGTTCGAAAACATTTTACATAACGGCAGAGTTGCAGTTCTTATTCAAGGGGAAGATATGGACAGTTTGAACCAGCAGAAAGGTTTCGCCCTTACCGCTTTTGGTGATGCCCAGGAGCTTGGGATATCAGAGGTGGAAGAAGCTATGCATGCTCATCTTATAAGGCATCCCGATCTGTTGAGCTTACTGAAATCAGGGGATTTTGTACTCATCCGGATTAAGGTAGAAACCTATCAGGTTGTTCGCGGAATTGATGATGTTACCTGGTGGCCTGTAGAAGATTCTAAATAGTGTTCGTCTATAAAGTCGATGCTTTTCAATAGCCCCGGGTTTTAACCCGGGGATTAATGAATTTAGCAGAGCCACCCCCTCCTTTTCGCTGTCAATGCCTCCGGCATTGACAGCGAAAAGGAGGGGCTTTTTCATCCCTTCAATTCAACCCCCGACTTGAAAGTCGGGGCTATTGATGTTTCAACGATACACACTTTATGGACGGACACTAAATAGTATATTAACGAAAATTTTATTGCCTTGGCTTTAGTAATGATATTGAGGTGTTCAACTAATTATATATCTTTTTGATATCAACTGACCCCAACCAGACAAACAGCAAGAGCTTCGGAATGAACCTATAAACATTTGTTAGCGTTCATTGTAAAAGACAAAACAAACGATAGAATATAATGGGATATTTGCTGCATTAAGACAAAGAAGAATAAAGAAAACCCAGCCCACAAAAGCAAGAGTGTTGCTGCCCTTCCCTACAACCTTCCCTTCGCTTCCACACACAACTTGTCCCGGATACTTTCGGGATGCTTCTTTTCCTCACACTGCCGAATTGAAAATTCACTTCAATTATTAGTCATTTCAAAGCTTATTTTGTCAGCTTGAATTAGAAATAATCCATACATAAAATGCTGTCAATTATTTTTGCATTGAAAATGATTTTAATGATTGAAAAACTAAATATTGGAAGGAATGATTTTTAAAAACAGAATATTTGTAATTCTTGTATTTGCATTTTTGATTTCTATAAATGCAAATGCACAAAACAGTTTTGTATTAAGCGGTTTCGTAAAGGATGCTACTTCGGGTGAAGATTTACCGGGTGTTTCGATCTTTGAAGAAAGCACAAAAATCGGAACAACTACAAATGAAAAAGGGTTTTACTCAATAAAACTTAAAAAGGGGGAACACAAACTAGCTTTTAGTTTCATAGGTTATGAAGAAGTTGTAAAAACAGTGAATATTGTAAAGAATATAAAACTAAATGTTGAATTGTTTCCTTCGGCTATTCAATTAGAAAATGTTGTTGTGAGCGCCAAAAAACCGGATGAGAATGTTACTTCAACTGAAGTGAGTATCGAAAAACTTAACATTAATCAAATTAAAGCAATCCCCATTGTTATGGGAGAAACTGACATTATGAAAACCATCCAGTTGCTTCCGGGTATAAATAGTGTTGCTGAAGGTCGTGCAGGATTTATTGTCAGAGGTGGCGGACTGGATCAAAACCTGATATTGATGGATGAAATGCCACTCTTTTATGCTTCTCATCAAAGGGGATTGTATTCTATTTTTAATTCTGCAGCAGTAAGCGAAATGACCGTTTACAAAGGTGGTATTCCGGCCCGATTTGGTGGCAGAAGTTCTGCTGTATTGGATGTTAGAATGACAGATGGAAGTTTTGAAAATTATGGTGGTGAAATCAGTCTTGGACTTATTACTTCAAAATTCTCTTTGGAAGCTCCCTTAATCA
>CAZBDF010000019.1:0-21212 GCA_964490385.1 uncultured Lentimicrobiaceae bacterium
TCAGTAAGAATATCTTTGTCAATTCTCGAAATCCCATGGTTCTCACCGCTAGCCCTTTTCCAATCAATTTGTATTTTACTGATCAGCGTACTTATTTTTTCCTGTGTTGATAAGGTTTGCATGATTTATATGATTCAGATGCCGGATTGCGTTTTTTATTCCTTAATTTTGTCGTGATTTTAACGATGAAAAACCCAATTCATTATCCTGCCGGGATAATTACTGATGGGTTGATCGGTTTTGGTAAATTTAATAATGTGGGCCTGGCCCGGGAATGAAAGATATTACATGTTTCTTGAATCTAAAATAGATCCATCATCACGACGTGGTTGGATAGAAGTAATTTGTGGGTCGATGTTTTCGGGCAAAACCGAAGAACTTATCCGTCGTTTGAAAAGAGCTCGAATCGCCAAGCAAAAGGTAGAGATATTTAAACCTGCAGTCGATGTACGCTACGATGAAGAGAACGTTGTATCGCACGATGCCTCCTCCATTCCTTCATGGCCGGTTGAATCCTCATCACAAATCCTATTGATGGTAAATGATGTTGATGTAGTGGGTGTTGATGAAGCACAATTCTTCGATCCCGAACTTATTTCGGTTTGCAATCAATTGGCAAATAGTGGCATCAGGGTAATTGTTGCCGGCCTCGACATGGATTTTACAGGCAAACCTTTTGGCCCAATCCCGGCTTTACTTGCCAGTGCCGAGTATGTTACCAAAGTACATGCAATATGTATGCATTGTGGCCATCTTGCCCAATATTCGCACCGCACCATCGAAGGGGACAAACTCGTGGTGTTGGGCGAAACAGAAAGTTATGAACCCCTCTGCAGAAGATGCTACAACGAAAAAAGGAAAAAGCATACAGAAGTTAATCGTTAACAGTTAACCTTTTTTGAACATGCACTAACTTTATTACCTCCAGCTTCAAAAACCCAACCTCCACTATCTGCACGGGATTTGACATTCAAACATAATAATTTCAACTTTTTGTAGTTAGCACAATATCAAATTAATTAGTGATCAAAAACAGATACATCGAAAACATTTTGTTACTATGAAAAAGTATTTATTGGGGGGACTTATAATTGTGTTGGGCGTATTCTTTGTAGGATGCAATAATCAATCTACGGAAAAGAAACCAAAAGCTAAAACGGCAAAGAAAGAGCAAACTACTACCAGCTCTTCTAAAAACAAAGCAAATGCCACTAAGGCCACAAAACCGATTGAAAGAAAGGGACAGAAAGTTAAGGTAAGCACAAAGTATGGAGATATGGTTTTAGTACTTTATGACGAAACACCAATGCACCGCGACAACTTCATTAAACTCGTAAATGAAGGATATTATAACGGTACACTTTTCCACAGGGTGATGCAAGATTTTATGATCCAGGGCGGTGATCCTGATTCAAAAAATGCAGCTCCTGGCCAAGGCTTAGGTAAAGGTGGTCCTGGCTATACCATCGAAGCAGAATTTACCCCTGAGTTTTATCATAAAAAAGGTGCACTTGCTGCTGCCCGTCAGCCCGATCAGGTGAACCCGCAAAAAAGATCTTCTGGCTCACAGTTTTATATTGTCCAGGGAAAACGTTACACGGCTGCAGAGTTGAACCAAATGGCAAAGAGGACCGGGGCTTTTTATACACCCGAGCAAATCAAAGTTTATCAAACCATAGGGGGCACGCCTTTCCTCGATACGGATTACACCGTGTTTGGAGAGGTAGTTGATGGTATGGAAGTCATCGATAAAATTGCCGCTGTTAAAACCAGTGCGCAAAACCGCCCGGATGAAGACCTGGAAATGACCCTTACTTTGATCGAAGAATAGTCGTTCGAAAGAATTCATTTTGATCTTCATCAGGACATTCTGATAAAAAATCCTTTTTTTTGCAAAAATTATTAAAACTAAGAAGTATGAAAAAAGGATTATTTTTATTCGCAGCAATCACATTATTTTTTAATATCCAAGGATTTACACAAGAAAAAATGGTAAAATTTATAATTCATACCGATTATGGCGACATCAAGGGCTTGCTCTATAATGAAACCCCACAGCACAGGGATAATTTTGTTAAATTGGTTGAAGAAGGCTGGTATGATGGTTCACCTTTTCACCGCGTGATCGAAAATTTTATGATACAAGGCGGATCGAATGCCAATGGCCAGCAGGATCCCGGATATACTGTCCCTGCTGAAATCCTGCCCCAGTATTATCATAAAAAAGGCGCATTATCTGCAGCGAGGATGGGCGATCAGGTTAATCCCATGAAAGCTTCATCGGGTTCACAGTTTTATGTTGTCCAGGGTCAGGTGTATAACGATGCAATGCTCGGACAGATGGAAGCACGTAGCGGAGTTGTCTATACTGAAGAACAGCGTGAAGCTTACGAAAATGTTGGCGGAACACCGCATCTCGATGGTGCCTACACAGTTTTTGGACAGGTGGCAGATGGCTTTGATGTGATTGATAAAATTGCTTCCGTTAAAACAGGCCCTGGCGATAAGCCAGTTGAGGATGTGAAGATGACCATCGAAATTATTAAGTAGTTTTTTTATCCAAAAAGGATATCCCAATGAAAAACAAGATCAGTGAAATATTGGATTCCATTGATAACTTCAAGGCTGGTTCTATTGAGGAACTCGAGGGCTTCAGGATAAAATATTTGAGCAAAAAAGGACTTATCCCGGGTTTATTTGGTGAGTTCAAAAATGTTGCCCCCGAAGCCCGCAAAGAAGTTGGCATGGCCTTAAATGAATTGAAAAATAAGGCACAGGAAAAACTGAACCTTGTCCAGCAGGAATTGTCTGGTAAATCAGGTTCAGGCCAAAAGCTGGACGAAGATTTGACCAAGCCTGTCGATTTTTCTGATTTGGGTTCACGCCATCCACTCACTATTGTTCGCCGCCAGATTCTTGATATTTTTTCCCGCATTGGTTTTACTGTTTCCGAAGGGCCTGAAATAGAAGATGACTGGCACAATTTTGAGGCCCTCAATTTTATTGAAGAACATCCTGCCCGCGATATGCAGGATACTTTTTTTATTGACGACAAGGACGAAAAAATAGTACTTCGTACACATACTTCATCGGTGCAGGTACGTGTGATGCAAAACCAGCAGCCTCCGATACGGACAGTTTCACCGGGACGTGTATTCCGAAATGAGGCAATATCAGCCAGGGCGCATTGTATTTTCCACCAGATTGAAGGACTTTATGTTGACCAAAATGTTTCGTTTGCCG
The DNA here is from genome assembly GCA_964490385.1 of uncultured Lentimicrobiaceae bacterium. Classification (GTDB taxonomy): domain Bacteria; phylum Bacteroidota; class Bacteroidia; order Bacteroidales; family 4484-276; genus 4484-276. The sequence goes on from CAZBDF010000019.1 coordinate 3,244, forward strand.
ACCTCAAGCAAACCCTTTATTATTTTGCAAAGGAATTATTTGGGGAAGAAACAAAAATGCGCCTCCGGCCTTCTTATTTCCCATTTACTGAACCTTCGGCAGAACTAGATATCTCCTGCAACATTTGCGGCGGAAAGGGTTGCAACATTTGTAAATATTCGGGATGGGTTGAAATTCTTGGCTGCGGCATGGTTGATCCACAGGTGCTAGAAAACTGTAATATCGACAGCAATAAATATACAGGATATGCTTTTGGTATGGGCGTCGAAAGAATTACAATGCTAAAATACCAGGTGAACGACCTGAGGTTGTTTTTTGAAAACGACCAGCGATTTCTACGCCAGTTTCAGGCTGCATTGTAGGGGGTTTATTTCAAAATCAAAAATTCATTTCTTTTCTTATTGGCCTTGCGCTGTGGACTAATTAGTGTGTGTCCATAATGTCGGTACTTTTCTGTAGCCCCGGCATTTATGCCGGGGAATAATGAATTCGACACTTGCCTCCCCCACCTTTTCGCTGTTACTGCCAAAGGCAGTAACAGCGAAAAGGTGGGGGTTATTCATCCTATTAATTCAATCCCCGACTTGTGCCATAGGCATCCCTTTGGGAAAAGTCGGGGCTATGGATTTCTCAAAAATTCTACTTTATAGATGAACACTAATTAGCTGTGTAAGGTACCGACATGTGTGTTTGCACAAGTTTCCACTTACCATCGCGTTTCACCAGTACTCCTGTATATCTCAATCCTTCAAAGCTGTTGGCCTCACCATCGAGGATAAAATTGTAATTGATGATCTCCGAAAACCAGGCAGTGTTTCCCGATTCGTTTATCTCAATAATTTGATCGCGGTATGAGATGTAAGTATCACTAAAGTTGTCGAACTGGTTTTGAACGGCCTTTTTAATTTCTTTAAAACCAATATGTTTATCCCCACCTTCGGTGCCAAAGCTTACAATACTTTCTGATGGGCACCAGATATCTTCAATCATTCCAATGTCCTGATTTTCGTTGGACAAGGCATATTTTTCAAGCACCAGTTTAATTGCTGCCACTTCTTTGACTTTGTCAACTTTTTGCTTTTTGTTATCACATGCAATTGCCAGTACTATAAGGAGAATTAATACGGAATAAAATGACTTTTTCATGATTACCTCACTTTTTATTGTTTTATACGTTTATTATCAGCGGTTTACGCTTTATTATTCCTTTATCAGGATAAGCATTTTCAAATTTAGTAAAAAATTAACAATATCAAAATCGCAATATTTAAAATTGTTTCAGACTTTTGAAATTTATTTGCCCGCCTTGCCGCGAGGCAGGTCATTTTGCCATGGGCATAACTATGTTAGAAATTTGTGCTTTATGGACAAACACTATTTAGAATAGGTATAAATCCTAAAAATATTCCATACATCTATTCAAAACGAATGTTAAATGAAAAGGGGGTTTCGTTCAGTCAAACCAGTCCTTCGTTCAATCAAACTCGATTTATTAAAAACACGGCTTAAATTACCCAATTATTAGAGTTTGGAATTTGTGAGGGTTTGATTTACCTTTACAATTCAATTTATAATAAAATTGTTCTTTGAAAATATTTTGAACTATCATCTTAATTCACCCTATTTGATCAGGCAGAATTTACACCCCCCCCTCCCCCCTTTTTTGATGGTCAGTTCAAAATTTTGGAGTTGATGCATCTTAGTTTAGAAAATTGAAATTGCTCAGTTCCCAGGTTTATCCTGAAAAGTAAAACCTTCCACTCTTGCCCTGTGGAAGGTTTTTTTGTTTTAATACGTGATATGAATCCCCAAATCCTGGGTTACTTAGAAAGAAAAGCTCAGGCCGAAACTTGGCATGATTGGAAGTTGGTAAACTACACTGTTCTCAATCCTGTTAACGTAAAACACATTGTTCCTGTCATACATATTTGTAACACTCAAGTCGAGTTCAAGGATTGAATTTTCGCTAAGATGAAAAGTTCGCTTTACACTAAAGTCTAAACGGTGATATGTGGGAAGGCGGCCGTCATTCAGATCAGCATATTGTATTCCGAGCGTTCCGTTTTCGGTGAGGTAATCAGAATATATTCCCTGGTCGAGATTAACTTTTTCAAAATATCCCTGGGTTTGGGTAAAAGGGAATCCGGTACCAAAATTCCATCTTAAACTCACTTCCCATTGCATATTATCACCCAGTGTGTATGCACCAAGCAGGTTCATATTGTGGCGGCGATCATAATGTGGGTGATACCAGGATTCGCCATCGTAGCGGTTTACAAAAGCGTATGAGTATGCGGCCCAAAAATACATCCTGTTTTTATCAAATTTCACCGACAGATCAATTCCTTCGGCATTACCTTTTTCCAGGACAAAATCTTTCATTTCTTCGTCGGGTGTGCCTGGAGGGGCAGTGCTTTCGTCATAAATTTTGTTGCGGTTAAGGTTGGTCAGTTGAGGGAAGTATTTGTAATAAGCTTCAAGGTTAACACTGATGTGTGGAGTTAGGTCGTGTTCAACCCCAATGATGAGATGTTGGGATTTTTGAAGTGCGTGGGTAACATCCTCGCCATCAAATTCGTCAGGCAGGTTGTCGGGGCCTGAGAGGAAACCATAAAACAGGTTTACAACATCCCGGTCGGAACGGGCACTGATCAGGTTTTGTGAATAAAACCCACCGGCAAGTTTAAAACGTGTTTTATCTGTGGCATTGTATTTCATTGCAAAGCGCGGCTCCAGCGAAACGGTCGATAATGATGCATACCACTGCATGCGAAGGCCTGGCTCAATTATAAACTTACCGGTAATGAGCTTGTATTTTACATAACCGGCAATTTCGGTAGTGTTTTCTTCCTGTTGTATTTTTTGACCAACATCGTTTGTGAACTGGAAGTCTGTTTTAAATCCATTTACAGTAAGGCCATATTTCAACTCATCCCTACCCATAAAGTAGGTAAAATTTAACCCTACATTAAACCCGTTGATCGAACTGGTCCTTGGGGGTAAATTTCCCTCATCCAATTGCATGGCGTAGGATGAGTAAGCCGCAATACCTTCCATCAATACAGGCGATTTACCCGGTATAACAATAAAGTTTACACCACCACCATAGGCATCCCAGCTATATTGAGAAATATCCTGATAGCTTACCTGATCGGTAAAATTGAAACCAAAAAAGTTTACTTTACTTCCGTTGGCAGCATTGATTGAAATTTTACCGTAAAGATCGAGGTAATTAAACGGAAGCCCGTCTTCATTGATGTATTTGTAAAAAACTTTAGAACTCTCTTCAAGGTAGGAATTTTTTATCGATAGAATAAAAGAAGAGCTCCCACCACCCTCGGGAGCCTGTTTTTTTATAGGGCCTTCAATCATTGCTTTTGCACCAAATGTAGAAGCACCAATTTTTCCGGCAATGCGTTTTTTGTTTCCATCGCGGGTGGTAATATCCATCACTGATGATATCCTGCCACCATGATCGGCATTAAAGCCACCTGTGAAAATATCGGCATTTCTTATGATGTCTGTGTCAAAAACCGAAAACAAGCCAATGGAATGAAAAGGGTTGTAAATTACCATTCCATCCAATAAAACCTTGTTTTGTATTGGTGATCCACCCCTGATGTAAAGCTGCCCTCCCTGGTCACCTGTAAAAATAACGCCCGGTAAAACCTGTAAATACTGTGCAATGTCGGGTTGGCCGCCAATAGATGGAATTTGCTTGATTTCCATTGGTGTAACTTTTACGATGGAGGTTTGCGTTTCAGTTCGGGCGGCTTCACGTACACCCGAAATATTTACAACGTCCAACATCACTGAGTTCTTTTCAAGAAACAAGTTCTGACTGATCAGGTCGTTGGCCTTAAGGTTCACTTCCATCCTCAGGGTATCGTATCCAAGATAGGTGACCATTAGCGTGTATTGGCCTACCGGAATTTTGGTAATCGCAAAATAACCGTTTACATCGGTTGCAGCACCATAGGAGGTTTTGTAGAGATAAACGTTGGTGAAAATAATGGGCTCGCCACTTTTCTTTTCATAAACAAATCCCCGGATGCTGGCTTCTTGTGATTGGACTGTGTTTATGGCAAATGATAGATAAATCACCACCGTTAGGGCAAGGCTAATAGAGATTCTTTTCATTGTCGAAAAAGTAAAGTTAGTTTCCTGAGGCTGATGTGTTGAATTAATAGCATCTGTAACGGATATTGCCCGCAAATATTATTTACCAAAAGTGAATGGTAAAAATATAAAAGTTATTGGTTTTTGTAGTCTAAGGTCAACAATGCAATGCTAATAAGTTTGAAGAACTCAAAACACAGAACTATTTTGCAGCCGGTGCTTACTTTACCCAGCCCACAAAAAACTGAAGACTGCCAACTGAAGACCAATGTCAATAAGTTAAGAATTTTATTTTCGATTGATGATTAATCCCGCACGTGCGGGACTGATTTTTGATTTATTGTAATGTGATAATTAGGTACATCTTAAATTTAAAATCGTTAATCGACAATCATAAATTCACATCTTTGTCTTAACTTGTTGGCATTGAATTGCCAACTGAAGACTGTGTCCCGCTAATTCCCCTGTTTCCTCATTTCCGCAAGTTGCTCCACAAGGGCTGTTTCTTCAGCACTCAATTTTATTGGAAGTTCAACATTGATCTTCAAGTATAAATCCCCAAAAGCATCCTTATTCCCATACACGGGCATGCCCAGTTTTTTTAAGCGCAACACCTTGCCATTTTGGGTTTCTTTGGGGATATTGATGGTCATCGACCCTTTAAGGGTGTTGATGGTTAACTTTCCCCCGAGCATAGCCGTGTATAAATCCACAGACTGGCTGAGGTGTAAATCATCTCCTTTTAGCGTAAAAGCAGTATTGTTAGTTACACCAATTTTAAGGATGATATTTCCACTTTCGCCACCAGTCGGTGATTTCCCCCCTTTTCCTTTTACACGTAACTTTTGTCCATTTTTTACACCTGCTGCAATGTTTACCTTTATTTTTTCACCTTCTATATTCAGCACTGTTGAAGTTCCGTGGTAGGCATCATTCAGGCCCAGGTGTATCTGTGCTTCATAATCCTGACCTTTCATTTGTCGCTGTGCCGGTCTTCTACCCTGCCTGCCACCAAACCCTGCTCCCGAAAAACTACCTCCGAAAAAGCTTTCAAAAAAGTCGCTAAAATCACCACCACCATCAAAAGATGAGCGGTATTGTTTTCCGCCACCTTGCTGTGCCCATTGCGAAAAACCTCCACCACCGCCATGTTGGTATTGATTCCAGTTAGAACCCATCTGGTCGTATTTGCTACGCTTTTCATCATTACTCAACACCTGGTTAGCTTCCGAAATTTCTTTGAATTTCTCTTCGGCTGCTTTGTTGTCAGGATTCCTGTCAGGGTGATATTTTTGCGCCAGCTTCCGGTATTTCTTCTTGATATCTTCCTTGGTGGCCTTTTTGTCAACACCTAATACTTTGTAATAATCTTTATAATCCATTAAATATAGTTCTCTTTTTAATTGTTGGATAAAGGATCAAATTTAATGCAAATAATGAAATCGGGGTAAATGCTGACAAATGGGCAGGGGAAAGGAAGGTGATCGGTAATCGGTAATCGGTGATCGGTAGTTGGTAAACGGAAGAAGGGTGATCGGTAATCGGTGATTGGTGATCGGTAGTTGGAATCATTAGTTGGTAAACGGAAGAAGGGTAATCGTGATCGTGCTTGTAAGTCAGGGTTTGACTCTAAGTCAAGCCCTGACAAAAAAAAGGCACTCCCATAAGGAAGTGCCCGGTAAACTTATAAACGTCAGGTTTTAAATAAGTTCTTTTCTAATTTTCGTCAGTGATTAAAAGATGATCACTTTTTGTGATTGGACACCCTGCTCAGTTTGAACCCGAACAATGTATGCCCCAGGTTCAGCAATACTAATTTGTGTGCTCTGTCCATACATCTGCTGAGAAACAACCTGCTGGCCAAGGGTGTTGAAGACTGAAATGTTGGCTTTTTTTATCGGGTCGATAGTGTTCAGGTAAATCATTTGATTGGCTACATAAATTTCAAACTGATCAATTTGGGCTATTCTATTTTCACCAATCCCAACAGTTGATTTAAACCGGAGGGTAAAGCGATCCTTAAATGCTCCTGTTTCGTTCACATCAAATGTAAAATACTTTGACTGCTTAAGATTGATAATCGCTCCGGTTTGGGTGTCTTCAATTTCAAAAGTATAATCTTCAGGAAAATTTACCAGGGTATCTACAAACATTGTATATTCTCCTGTGATTTCAGCATCAAGGCCAAGATAAACTTCTTTCTCTTCGGTCAACGGTGCAAGACATTGTATTTCAAAATCACGGTTATCACCCGCAACCAATGTGGAATAAAATGCCAGGTTTGGGTTTCCTTTAAATTTCAAAGCGTCAAAAAATGGATCCGCTCCATCTGTACAATTCTCAGCAAAAACAATTTTTAAAACATTTGCACCCAATTCGGGGTTCTCGACACCAATGTAAAGCCGCTGGAAATCGTCTTTAGCATTTTTTAAATATTGACTAGCAACACCAATACGACAATTTGCTGGAAAGCTGAAATCAACATTATCATTTAACGCTTTGACCATAAAAGACTGCCCTGTTGGAACGTAGGGGTTCTCCCAGGTTTGAGTGGCATTATTCCTGGCTACATAATCGTTGATGCCTTCTTCTGGCCATGTGGTTGATTCATCCCAAAAATAAAGTCCGGATAATGGGTCGATAATTCCCGTGTTTGCAGCCAGCAGGTTATTTGTTGCAGCATTGGCGTTGATTGCCAATGGGGCAGCAAAAGGGTTACTAACAAGATTCCAGCCGTCAAATGTGCCTTTTGAAGCTTTTGTTAAAGTTATAGTTTGATCATCATGAATTAATTTCCCTGAAAAACTTTTGGTTGGATTAGAGTTTTGGTAGTTGAAAATATATCCTTCACACACTTCAAATCCTGTATTTGTATAAATTGATGAATTAAGGATGTCAATCCAGTAAGCTGTTGGCTCATGCCAATAGTAGAACTGGTCTTCATTCACTCCACCTGTTAAACCCAAACCAAGATCATCAAAATTTGATGAGAAATTATCTACAGGACTGCTCATATAATGCCAAAGGCCACCTGAAAAATACAATTCCACGCTTGCATCAACATTTTCTGTATTATGGATTAAATAGCCCCCGCGTTGATTTCCGCCCGCTTCCAAGGTGAGGCCGGAAGATCCTGCGTTATTTGTTATATTTCCTCCAACGGTTAATCCTTTTGGAGACCAAGTTGTGGTTTTAATGTCAACTGTTGAACCCGTTTCAATGAGTAGGTCGAAGCATTCCTCTGCAGCATCCACCTCAACTGTTGAACCTGAGGGCAAGATTGCAAGTGTAGCTGAACCCGGTTCAGTATCAGTTGTCCAATTCGCAGCAGTCCCCCATTTACTATCGGCACCTCCATTATCCCATGACTTTATATCAGCTTTGTAATAATTGGCAGTAATAGGAGAAATATTATCCATTAATATGAAGCCGTAATAATTGGGGATAGATTGGCCAGCCGTGCGGTTTGCATCTGTCCAGCCATCGGAAGGCCAGGTGAAATAACGATAGAATGGGGAATAATTTTGCTCAGAAAACATTGCAATTTTTATTGCATTTGGATTCCCAATTATTGAACGCTTTATCCGAACCTCTCTATAATCATCGCCGATAGCAAAATTAACTTCATCGGTGTTTAATGAGGTTGTGCTTGTAGAACCATATAGATCCCATGCAGTAGTACCATCATTATAATCCCTTACTTCAATGTAATCATCATCGCTTTTATTTTTCCAAGCGACTACATAATCAGCATTAAATGGAGTAGTGATATTATTACCCCATGCATAGGCATCTGTTGTTCCATCCGTTCCAGTTGGGTCAACATCAAAATAAACAAATGTGGCCATGTTTCCATAATCCGCTTCAGCATCCGCAATACCAATATAGATATAGTTTGCGTCCCAGGTAATGTAGGCATTGTCAGCAGCAGAACAATTTGTAAATGTTTCACTGGCTGTCCAGCCAGAATTGTTTCCGTCAATGGCAATGGTATTGTAGCTATCTGCAAAAATAATTGCCGGTGAAATTAACAGCGCAATCAACAAAATGTAAATCCTTCTCATATCTCAAATTTTACAATTAAACTTCAATTTTTTTTCAAACTGTCAAAAGTAGAAATATTTCTAATATCCGGTAAGTAATAACGCTATATCGAATAAATTTTAACTTTAATTGCTAATAAGGAAAGGGGATTTTAGATTGATGGGCCCGGACAATGAAACGGGTGATTTCGCTTTACTTTAAAATTGACGATTTCTAAATTACCAGCCGTTTCATCCAATTGAAGTATCTTTGTTTGCTGTTTTAATATCGCACTTCATATCCGGTAAATAATATTGAACAAAGGAATAGTAGGTGTTAAACCGATAAATTCATGTAAAGTTCGTTGAACATATATAGAGTAAGCAAGCATAAAAAATTTGATATAAAAACTCACAAAAATGAAAAAAAACATTTTACTACAAACTACAGCGGTCATTATTTTCCTCTTACTTTCATTTTCAGGTAGGGCGGTCCAAATCACCTTCCAGGTAGATATGGCCGAGCAAACAGTTTCAGTTGATGGTGTACATATTGCCGGAAGTTTTCAGGGCTGGGATCCCGCTGCTACCGAAATGACCCTTGTTTCGGATGCTGTTTATGCCTACACCACCAACCTTATCGAGGGAGAAGAAATTGAATTTAAGTATGTAAATGGCATTGCATGGGGAATGGATGAAAGCGTTCCTGCAGGTTGCGCGCAAAACAATAATCGCTTCTTTACAGTTCCTGGTGTGAATACAACACTGGAAGCTGTATGCTTTGGAAGTTGTACAGTGTGTAATCCTGATCAGGTAGAAGTAACCTTCCAGGTGGATATGAGCAACGAAATTGTGTCGGCACTTGGTGTGCATATTGCAGGGACTTTCCAGGGCTGGGTCCCGGACGCATCAGAAATGTTGCTGATTGGCGATCATGTTTACGCCATTACCTTCTCTCTGGGAATTGGAAGTTCGCATGAATATAAATTTATTAATGGCGATGCATGGGGCATGGACGAATCTGTACCTCCTGATTGTGCCATAGGGAATAATCGCTTTTTAACTATTCCTGCTGTGCCAACCACATTGGATGCTGTTTGCTTTGGTAGTTGCGATCCCTGTGGATCATCGCCCATCGACATTAATGTAACCTTTAATGTTGATATGACCGAGCAGGTAGTTTCACCCACCGGAGTGCATATTGGTGCACAATTCCAGGGTTGGGATCCCGGTGCTACGCTGATGGAAGATGCCGGGGACAACATCTATACTTACACCACAATTTTGCCATCTGGAACTTACCAGGAATATAAATTTGTAAACGGGACAACCTGGGATGAAGCCGAAGTAGTACCACCTGAATGTGCTCTTAATACCAACCGCTATTTTACCGTGCCATGGAATGATACTGTAATGGAGCCTCCGGTTTGTTTTGGTGCTTGTGGTCCCTGTGGCCCTCCTCCGGTTGATATCAATGTTACTTTTCGGATTGATATGTCCAATGAAATGGTTTCAACCGATGGCATCCATGTGGCCGGGAACTTCCAGGGCTGGGATCCGGTAGCAACAGCATTGACAGATGTTGGTGATAATATTTATGAAATTACACTAATCATGTCGTCAGGAACTTTTTATGAATGGAAATACATCAATGGGATTATTTTTGATAATGCAGAAATTGTTCCCGAAGAATGTGGTACACCTGATGGGCAGGGTGGATTCAACAGGTCTATGACCTCGCCACAAAATGATACCACCTTTGCCAATCTTTGTTTTAGTAGCTGCGAACCCTGCCTTCCACCTATGCCTGAGCATGAAGTTACTTTCCGCATCGACATGAGTAACGAAGAAGTTTCGACAGAGGGCATCCACCTGGCCGGATCATTCCAGGGATGGAATGCTTCAGCAACTGAAATGACAAATGTTATCGACGACATTTACGAGATTTCCCTAATGCTCGAAGAAGCTGGTGAACACGAATACAAATACATCAACGGAATTACTTTTGACGATGCTGAAATTGTTCCCGCGCTCTGTGGGGTTGATGATGGCCAGGGTGGATACAACCGTTTTATTACAATTCCGGCCAATGATACTACCATGCCCGACCTGTGTTTTGCCAGTTGCGATCCCTGCATTCCACCAGCCGATGTGAGTGTTACTTTCCGCGTGGATATGTCTAATGAATTGGTATCGCTTGACGGCATTCATGTTGCCGGTACTTTCCAGGGCTGGAATCCTGCTGCAACGGAGCTTACCCTGGTTGCCGACGATATTTGGGAATACACCCAGGTTTTTGTTGCCGGCTCTTACATCGAATACAAATTTATTAATGGAAATTCATTTGACGGGACAGAAATAGTCCCCGGGGAATGTGGTGTACCCGACGGACAAGGTGGCTTCAATCGTTATCTTACCGTACCTGCAGATGCTATTGTTTTGCCAAATCTGTGTTTCAGCTCTTGCGACCCATGCCTTCCCCCCATCGAAGTAAATGTAACTTTCCGTACTGATTTGCACTGGGAAGTGCTTTCGGCAAATGGTGTGCATGTGGCCGGAAATTTCCAGGGCTGGGATCCTGGTATATCAGAAATGACTTTGGTTGAGGATGAGAAGTACGAGCTTACAACAACACTCTATGCAGGAACCAGTGTTGAGTATAAATTCATTAATGGTGATGATTGGGAAGGTGCAGAAGAAGTCCCCGAAGATTGTGGGATACCCGATGGCCAGGGGGGCTTTAACCGTTCCTTCATTGTGCCGGCAATCGATACTACACTGGGCTTTGTCTGTTTTTCGCAATGTGTTGAACCGTGTTACATCAATAGTGTAAATGACCGCCTGGAGCAATACGAGGATTTCTATCCCAACCCGGCTTCGGATGTGCTTTATTTTAACAATCAGCATACTGGTGCAACAATTCAGGTTTATACGGTTGAAGGCAAACTGTTATTTAGTGAAGTACTGATGGATACGCATCTTGATATTAGCTCGCTAAAAGAGGGTTTGTATTTTATCAGAATAAATGGCAATGAAAATTCCATCATGAAAAAATTACTAATTAAATAAATTTTGGGCCTGTTGAGACAACCGTTGAGGTAACCACTGTTGAGACAAGGCATGCCTTGTCTCTGCGTGAATAAATGAAACCTATTATTGGCGAATAAAAATTTCAAAATCCTACAATAATTATTAATTTAAAACCTATCGTTTATGAAAAATTTTACAATCAAGATTTCAGGCGTTTTACTGGCATTTGGCCTGATATTGGGCTTAGCGCTTCAATCAAATGCCACGGAAGTTACCTTCAGGGTAGATATGTCTGGTGAAGTAGTTTCACAGGACAGTGTTCATATTGCCGGGAGTTTCCAAGGTTGGAATCCAGCGGGAACAGTCTTGTCACCAGAGTTATTTGGAGCTATTTACAGGGTAACTGTGGACATCCCCGAAGGAACAATTATCCAGTACAAGTTCATCAATGGAAAAGACTGGGGAATGGATGAGTTTGTGCCATCGGCTTGTGCTTTTCCTGGAACATCCAATAGGTTTTTTACTGTGCCCGCAGAAGCTGTTACAATTCCGGTGGTATGTTTTGGAAGTTGTAATGCTTGTTCGCTAAACACTGATGTGACCTTTCAGGTGGATATGTCTGAACAAACTGTAACTAGTGGTGTTTCCCTTGCTGGTCAATTCACCAACTGGGGTAATGCGCCGTTGTCTATGATCGACATGGGAAATGGAGTTTGGGAAATTACCACCGCTCTGGATCCGGGTGAAACATATGAATATAAATTTGTAAACGGTGGATTCTGGGAAAATGTATCAGGTCCTTGCTCACAAGGTGGTAACCGTTTTTTTGAAGTCCCGGATCAAGATACCATATTAAGTTTGGTTTGCTTTGGTAGTTGTATCCCTTGTGCTGTCCCCACAGTAGCGGTTACTTTCCAAGTAGATATGCAGTATGTGGATGTGTCGCCCGATAGTGTGCATATTTCCGGCACCTTCAATGAATGGGATCCCACTGCCGATGTCATGTTACTTAACAATGATGGTTTTTACGAAATTACCCTCGACCTGCCCGAAGGCGATTATGCAGAATATAAATTTGTAAACGGCAATGCTTCGGCTGATGAGGAAATTGTCCCTCAGGAATGCTCTGATAACAATGCAAGGTTCCTCGAAATCCCCTTTGAAGACACTACCCTTGATCCGGTTTGCTGGGGGCAGTGTGCCCTTTGTGGCGAGCCCCCGGTTGATGTGGAGCTTACCTTCCAGGTGGATATGTCCGATGTGGAAGTTTCAACAAATGGTGTGCATATTGCCGGTACCATACAGGGATGGAATCCCAGTACTACACCAATGATAGACGCCGGAGGCGGCATTTATACCTACACTGCAACATTGCAATCAGGCTATTACCATGAATATAAATTTGTAAATGGCAGTAGTTGGGATGATGCCGAATTCGTCCCTGAGGATTGTACTTTCAATGGCAACCGTTTTATATACGTTCCAAACACCAATACTACTGTTGACCTGGTTTGCTTTGGATCTTGCGAAGCCTGTCCCCCTCCTGCTGAAGTTGAAGTAACTTTCCAGGTGGATATGAGCCTCGAAGATATTTCCCCGGAAGGTGTTCATCTTTCAGCTACCTTTAATAACCACGACCCTGCAGCGACTCCTATGCTTGACCAGGGCGATGGAATATATGCGGTAACTGTTGTGCTTACCGAAGGCGATTATCAAACTTACAGGTACGTGAATGGAGATACTTCCCTGGGTTTCGAAACTGTACCGGCAGAATGTTCACAGGAAGACGGGCTCAGGGAATTGACCGTTCCCGGAGAAAGCACTACGCTTCCTGAGGTTTGTTTTGGCGAATGCGGCCCATGCATCCCACCTCCCGAATCGTTGGTAACTTTCCAGGTGGATATGGCTACAGAAACTATTGCACCAGAAGGAGTACACCTTGCAGGTACATTCCAGGGATGGGATCCTGCTACAACACCCATGAATGATGTTGGTGGAGGGCTTTACACACTAACTCTTTCCTTGGTTGAAGGAGTTCACCAAACCTATAAATTTATAAATGGCGATAGTTTTGATGGAGCAGAATTTGTTCCTGCGGAATGTGGCGAAGACAATGGAACAGGGATTCTTAACCGCTTCTTCGATGTTCCCATGAATGACACTGTATTGGGTGTGGTTTGCTATGGCTTGTGTACTGAATGCCCACCACCAATTGAGGTAACCTTCCGTGTGGACATGTCCAATGAGGAAGTTTCAGAAGATGGTGTACATATCGCCGGTTCATTCCAGGGATGGGATACAACAGGAACGGCCATGCTTGATGTTGGCGAAGGTATTTATTCCTACACAAGAACCTTGTTTGAAGGCCAATACCATCAGTATAAATTCATCAATGGAATTTCATGGATTAATGCCGAACAGCTACCGGAAGAATGCGCTGAGGATGGAAACAGGTTTCTTGTTGTTCCTGGTGTAAACACCGAACTGGACTTGGTCTGTTTTGGTAGGTGCGATTCCTGCCCACCACAACACGCGATAAATATTCCGGCAGGCTGGAGTGGGCTCTCAAGTTGGGTAATGCCCGATGAAACTGATATCGTTTCGCTCCTTAGCGGGATTTATCCAGAGTTGGTGATCCTTCAAACCATGGATGAAATGTATTATCCATCCGAAGGCACAAACACTATTGGGATATGGGAAAGCCAGTCGGCTTATAAAATCAAAGTTAATCAGGCTGTAACATTGAATGTCACAGGTCAGCCAGAGCAAAACAAAATCCTGCAATTAAGCCAAGGCTGGAACCTGGTACCAGTAATTAGTGATAGCACGGTGGATGTGGTAAACCTGTTTGCCAATGTGGGCGACAAACTTGTTATGGTTAAAGATGTTGCAGGAACTGGCGTTTATTGGATTGACAATAATGTTAATTCCATTGGCAACCTAATTCCGGGCAAAGCCTATTTTGTGCTCATGGATGAAGCAGGGGAGATTACTTTCCCATAAAGGGTTTTTAATAAATAAAAAGACCTTCCAGGTTTCTCGTTTAGGAACGTTGGAAAATTATATTACCCGGAAGCCTTATTAGCAAAAACCTGGAAGGTCTCTACCAATGCCAAATAGTTGCAGAGTATATAATTGGAAATGAATGCTCAGACCTTCCAGGTTTCTCATTTAGCAACATTGCAAAATTTTATACCCCCGGAAGCCATTTTAGCAAAAACCTGGAAGGTCTCTAGTACTTTTACAGGACATATGTATTTGTGGAGACATTTTGACAAGATTCATTTCTTTAATAGCATGGGCTATTGCGAGGAGCAACGCGACGAAGCAATCGGTCAAAATAGCGTGGTAGCTAACAAAAGTTAACCCACAGTACTATAACCATGACAAACAAAAAAGCCTCCTGAAACTAACGTCCAGGAGGCGATATATTTTGCATACTTTTTCATATGAAATATTTTTTTATAGTTTAAAAAACTAATTAATAAAAACCTTTCTAACAAATGACCCTTCAACTGTTAAGACATTTACAATATACCACCCGGTTTGTGTATTAAGCTCAATCTGTGTTAATCCATTAACATTTAATTGTTTCGAAACAAGCAGTTGTCCGGTAGTGTTGTAAATATTTACGAAAGAATTTTTGTTTTTGCTGCTGTTGATGTAGATGGTTGAGCCGGAAGAGTAGATGTTGAAATCTTCGTGGGCTGTCTCATGGATGGCAAATGAGCCAGCAAAATGTAATTTAAACCTTGCTGGATCATCATTTATATTTGCCTGAAATTCATAAACTGAATTGTCAGTCAATTCCTGGGTAATATTTGCTTTCATGTCTTCCATGATTATCACTGTTCCCTGGGCAAACGTTTCCAAAGAGTTGGCTGTGATTACATAATCACCATTAACTCCGGCTTCAAAGTTAAGTGGAACAAACCTTTCGTTATTTGGCTGACTATAAAAGTTAATCGCATAGTTTTCTCCATATTTGCTTGTATAAAGGCTTGGTGCTTCTTCAACAAAACTAAAGAGTTTTGATGCACCACCTTCATCGTTCTCATGATGAAACTCAATGATTGTTTCGTCGGCATACGATTGCTCGGGATTTGTAACTTTAAGTACGAGATAATCCTGCAACTCTTCAGTAGATTTTAGGAATGCCTGGCTATTGGTCACCCTGATTCCATTGTCCATTCCAATATCTCCGGCAGTAGCTGCCTTAACCATGAACCCCTGGCAAGATGTTATGTACCGTGTAACACCATTTGATCCTGCATTGCTCAACGAAGCTGAATTGTATGTGCCATAATTTCCGTCAGCATCATTGTAAATGTGCATATCGTATCCACCGCCAGCATTTCCTTCAAGGTTCGTCCAGTTCCAACCACTGCTTGCTTTCCAATCGATGGTCGAAGGATAAGGGTTTCCTACCAGGTTAAAGGTTTTATATATTCCCGATCCGCTAACAGTAAGCACTTCTGTTACGGCTCCCTGGTTGAGGTTGCCAATAAATGATTTGGTGGGATTGGTAGATTCGTAAGCAGCTAAATATCCCCTGCCCACCTCAAAGTTATTACTTCCGTTGGCCGTGTTCCACGTGGGTGCTACTGAAGTGTTTTTAAAGTTAACCCAGGTATCTGCCTGTTCGTACCACAAATAAAAATCATAAGCTGATGCTACCGGTGTGAAATCTCCGGATATTGCCTGACTCTCAACCGGAGATGAAAGCAAGTGCCATGAAAGTGAGGTTCCTGTAAAATAATTCTCCACCGTTGCAGGGACATTGGCTGTTGAGTGGATCAATGAACCCGTGCTGGTGGCATCGGAATGGATGATCAGGTTTGCTGCACCCGCGTTGTTGGTCAATGTACCCACAACTGTACAAGCTCCCGTGGTGAAGATATCAAAGGATGAACCGGACACGATAGTCAGGTGATTAAATGTAGCTGAACCATTCAACCTGACACCTGAGGTGTTATCTATTACTAATGTTGAATTTGAACCTGCTGATAGTGTCCCACCGCCTGAAATTGTCTGCAATGATGTTCCATTGAGATTTACTGTGCCTGCCGAGGTAGGGCTGAAATTCAATGTGGCGCCGGTCATAATCTCAATATTTCCTTTGATGGAGTGACCGGGGATAGCTGTAACATCAAATCCAAAGATTCCCTGTGTAATCTTTAGATTATCGATACTTACTGATTTACTTCCAATTGCATTAGCCGAGCCAGCAGGGTTAGGATTATCATATTCAAAATTAGCATACGTTCTTCCGGAGAAAGATGGACGTGTGGATGATTTATGAAGATAAAGGCTTCCACTCTGAAACTCAACAACGCTTTTTGGAGTAGTTGCGCTAAACGGGTTTAAGCCACTTTTATAGATATAGGTAGATCCACTGGCAAAGATTGCAGAGTTTAAATTGGTGTTACCAAAAGCATATCCGTCAAAATCCACGCCAGCAGTAAAAACTGCCCCGTTATTAAAAGTAACCACTGCAGCATCAGCAGCAAGCAATTTATGGGCACCACCTGCAAATGTCATTGCCCCACTCACCGAACCGGTAGCACCTGTTGCAAGTGATATCGACAAAGCGGCTGCTCCTGATACATTGAGTTGTGAACCTGCGGCAACTTCAAGATCAACACCTGTGTCATTAGAAATGGTCAAAGTCGCAGCAGTTACTGCCTGAAAGGTAACATTTGTATTGTCCGTAACCAACAATTTACCTATGGTTTGTGCCAGCACAGATGTAACGGTTTTAGTCGATCCATCACTAAACTGCAAAATATCATCGTTTACCGGTGTGCTGCGGGCAGGGTTCCAGTTTCCGGGAACTGCCCAGGATGCGTTATCTGCACCTATCCAGGTGTAAGTTAGGGCATCCCTGCTTGCTTCACTTCCACCATAAGCAGTTTGATCGCTCATATCCCAACCAGCCACAGGCATTTGCCCCCACCCCTGTGTTGTAGTAAAAACCAGGAGTAAAGCTGTTGTTGTTAAAAAGCGTAATAAGTTTTTCATAGTAGTAAAGTTTTAGTGTTTGCAATTATTTTTAGTTAAAATTCAGTGTTTAGCGTTTGGCGTTTGGCGTTTGGCGTTCGGCGTTTCTTCCCTATACCCTATTTCCCCTATACACCCTATATCCCTTCTTCCTCCCTACTTCGCTTCAATAGCAACCTGCTGAACCGTTCCTTCGGTTTTGTACGCAATGAAAGTTCCGCTTCCGCGGAAGCCAAAAATTTTAAAATAATAATAGGTTGTGGTGGGGGAGAGACTGGCAAATATACACGTTTCTATTCCAAAAGCAATATTATTGGTTAATAAAATCATCGGCCACTACTGTACCGTTTGTTGGTGAACCAATGGCTGCAAAGCCGGTTTCGCTCATACGCACCAGGTAGCCTTCGGGTAAATTATCTTCGGTGGCATCGGTCTTGTTCAGTGTAACAGTAAGTGCAGAAAAATCAGTGGCGTGGTTGGTTGGTTTCCCAATTGGCAATTATATCGGCATAGCGGGTGGCCATATAAAAATAGTTGCGGGCAAAGTCACCTTTGTATTCATCCACCGGTTCAAAAATAGTTCTGGTGTATCCGGTGTAACTGCAAGAGCCTACTTTACATCCATTGCCGGTGGTGGTAGTTGGTGTGGAGGTTTCGCCAAAAGCGTAATTGTCTCTGTAACCATTCAATTTTCCATTGGTTGGTACCAAAAGACTAAATGTTTTTTGGAATGTTAAACCTAACAGGTGGGGTGGTGTAAATTGATTTTCTATATATTGGATGCTACTATTTATCAGC
>CAZBDF010000020.1:0-1531 GCA_964490385.1 uncultured Lentimicrobiaceae bacterium
GTTTTAACAAATCTCTTAACCAACTAAACAGTTAATTAAAAAGTACCAATAAACTATAAAACAAGATAAGTATGTTGCATTTCAAAACACTGACATTTTTCTTTTTAATGGCTTTTCCATTTGTCACCCTTTGCCAGGTATCAGCCTTATTTGAACCCAAGCCGGTGATAGAACCCCTTGAATATTCAAAGGATATTTTTTTCCGGAGCCTGCCCGACACTGTTGCTGAATCATCAGGACTGATATTTTGGGATGGCCTGCTCTGGACACACAACGACGGTGGAAACCTGGCTGCCATTTATGGCATCGATACCGCGACAGGAAATATAAGGAAAACCCTTCTTGTTAAAGGTGCAAAAAATTTCGATTGGGAGGATATTACCCAGGATGCGGGTTATATCTATGTCGGTGATTTTGGAAACAATTCCGGTGCATACCGTGAACTGGCCATTTATAAAATCCATAAAGGAAGTATTACAGGTGATAAGGAGGAAGTTTTTGTCCGTGCAGAAGAGATCGCATTTAAGTATGCCGATCATGACGGTTCTAAAAAGAAAAGTTATCAGCATAATTTCGACTGTGAGGCTTTTTTTGAATTTGATAAGCAATTGTACATTTTTACCAAAAACTGGGCTGATCAGAAAACACGCTTGTACAGTATGCCCACCAAGCTGGATATGTATCATATTTCACCTATCGCAACTTTTGATGTAGGTGGTTTGATTACGGGAGCTGACATCAGCCGTTCAGGCGAGCGGGTTGCGCTCATAGGTTATGTCGATTTTATGCCCTTCGTTTGGTTGTTCTGGGATTTTGAAGGTGACGACTTTTTTGGTGGTAAAAAAATCAAGATCGATTTTCCGGACTTGGCTTTCGTGCAAACTGAAGCGATTACATTTACTACGGAAAATGAATTGTTTATTTCCTGCGAAGCATCTGCCGAGCCACAGTCATTGTTTAAGGTCGATTTTTCTGAATTGATTAATGCCGGGAAAGGAGACAATGAATCTGCCCCTCAACAATTGATTGTGCCTGGTGACGTAGAGAAAATCTCAAAGAAAGAACTAAATGTCCAATTTGATGTTCGCACTAACGCTGATGTGCTGGTTGAAATATACAATTCAAGGTGGGAATTGCTGGATGAAAAAACATATAAAAAAGGTTCATCAAAGATACCTGCAGTTACATTTAATTCCAAAGGTTTTAGAGATGGGATTTATTTTCTGAAATTCATTTTACAGAACGATGCTGATGAAGGAAATGATAAGGATTCCCAAAAAAATGTTGTTATTCATAAAATAGAGATAGGAAAGTGATTAGACCAAAAACCCTTAATCCCAAACAAGACCGCTTACTTGAGCAGGGCAAAATGCTTCCCATTATGGAAGAGTTTTATACCATCCAGGGCGAGGGCTACAACACTGGTGAAGCTGCTTACTTTATTCGTGTCGGCGGCTGCGATGTTGGCTGTCGCTGGTGCGATGTAAAGGAATCATGGAATCCCGACCTGCACCCACTTACCAACACTGAT
>CAZBDF010000020.1:1631-2781 GCA_964490385.1 uncultured Lentimicrobiaceae bacterium
AAAGTAATTATTTTTAACGACAGCGACCTTGCCTGGGCAGAGCAGTTCACCACACAGGTTCATGCAAATTGCGTGCTTTACCTTCAGCCCGAATGGAGCCGTGCCAAATACATGATGCCTGTTATTATCGATTATGTGATGAAAAATCCCCGATGGAAAATCTCCCTTCAATCGCATAAGTTTATGAATATTCCGTAGGGGAAGTTTGGAGTGCCTAAAGTGAGCTAAAGTGAGCTAAAGTGGCTAAAGTTTGGAATTCAAAGTTCCGGATTGCATCTTTCCTAACATACGATTTTGAGATCAAGTTATTACGGTACTCCTGACAGATAAAACGACCGCTACAATTTGAAGTTGGTATCGAGTTCTGAATTTCTTTGTGTCTCCGTATCTCTGTGGTTGCTATTTTTTTTACCACAAAGGCACTACATCAATTTGAAAATTTGCTTATGTGCAAATTTGAAAATTGGATTTTGATGTTTGTTTGGGTTTTGGATTTTGTCATATGTAATTTCTTGCCAAAAAACATTTTTATTGATAATACCCTATCCACCCTATAAACCCTATAAACCCTATAAACCCTATAAACCCTATAAACCCTATATGCCCTATACCCTTATCCAATACCTTCCCTCCCTTCTGCCAAAAATTCCGTTACTTTGTCTAAAGATTTTTTTGCAATGAAACGACTACACCTCCTGGTTCTTCTAATTTTGGCCCACGTTTTCTTGATGGCCCAGCCATGTCCGCCCGGTGGAATCACGTTTACTTCACAAGCCCAGATTGACAGCTTTCAAACAAACTATCCCAACTGCACCGAAATTGATGGGGCGGTAAATGTTTGGGGGGATGATATTACCAATTTAGATGGATTAAGTGTACTGACGTTTATTGGGAATGCACTTTCGATTGGTAGCGAAACTTATGGTAATCCTACCCTGACAAGCCTCGATGGATTAAGCAATTTAACCATTATCGGAAATTCGCTTATTATCGGAAACAATGGAATGTTACCCAGCCTTGACGGCCTCGAAAATGTAATCTACATTGGTGGCTCCATCGAGATCATTAACAATAGTGTACTGGATGATTTATCTGAATTCAGCAATTTATCATTTGTCATCGGAAAGGTCAGGATTATCAATAACGACGC
>CAZBDF010000020.1:2881-4132 GCA_964490385.1 uncultured Lentimicrobiaceae bacterium
GGAGGTAATCCAAATTTGACCGATTTGTCGGGATTTGAAAATCTTTCTTTAATTGGAGGGATCGTTTACATTTACGATAATGATGCCCTCGTAAGTTTGTCGGGCTTAAGTAGCGTTGGAGCCTATAACAGCTATGTAAAAATTGCTGACAATGATGCTTTGGCTGATTTGTTGCTTTTTAGCAATGCAACATCTACTGGCGGCGGTTTGCTTATTCATTCAAATAATTCACTGCTCAACCTTGATGGTCTCGAAAATGTTTCCACCATTGGTGGTAACCTCGAAATTTCCGGAAACGGATCTTTAGCAAGTTTATCGGGCATCGAGGGACTTAATTATGTTAGTGGAAATATAAGGATTGGAGACCCCTGGACTGGCGGTAATCTAATACTTTCTAACCTTGATGATTTTTTTAGTTTGGATTCGATTGGGAAAAGCCTTTTTGTACAGGCAAATGCCAGCCTGGAAAGTTTGGACGGTTTGGAAAATTTAAGTAAAATCATGGGAAACCTTGATATATATTATAATGTTGCTTTGACGGACATTACCGGGTTGATTAATGTAACTTCAATTAATGGGTACATTAGCGTTGAAAAAAACGATGCACTTGAAGAATTATCGGGATTGGATAATATTGATGCTGGTACGATTGATAGTTTGTTTGTTTTAAATAATAATGCACTCTCTGCTTGCGCCGTTCAAAGCATTTGTGATTACCTGGCCAGCCCAACTGCAACGGTTAATATCCATAACAATGCCTTTGGCTGTGATAACCAGGGGCAGGTTGTTGAAGTATGTGAAGGTTCCGTGGCTTGTCTGCCCGAAGGCATCGCGTTCACAAGCCAGGCCCAGATAGATAATTTCCAGTCAAACCATCCCACATGTAATGCAATTATTGGTGATGTAGTGATTGCCGGGGATGATATCACAAATTTGGATGGTTTAATTATTTTATCAGATATCGGAAGCAGCCTGTCGATTGGAGATATTGAAAGTGGAAATCCCCTGTTAACAAGCATTGAAGGCCTTGTCAATTTGAAATTCGTTGACGGTTCCTTAACAATACTTAATAACTATTCCCTGGGTAGTTTAAGTGGCTTAGAAAATTTAGTTTCGCTTGGTGATGACCTCAATATTATTGGTAATAACGCGCTGACAAGTATAGCAGAACTCGGTGATTTGTCAGCTATCGAAGGTAACCTTAGGTTATTGGACAATGAGGCTTTGAATGATTTGATAGGTTTGAATAAT
>CAZBDF010000020.1:4232-7810 GCA_964490385.1 uncultured Lentimicrobiaceae bacterium
GGGCTCGATAACATCACTTCAATTGGTGGTAACCTCGAAGTTTCCGGCAATGGTTTATTAACAAGTTTGTCGGGTTTGGGAGGTTTAAATTTTGTTGGCGGTAATGTAAGGATTGGTGATCCTTGGACAGGTGGAAATTCAAGGCTGACAAATCTCACCGGGCTAAATGATCTGGACTCAATCGGGGCTGGCCTGTACTTTCAGGAAAATCAATCATTGTTGAATTTTGATGGATTGGAAAGTTTGAGTTTTGTTTCGGGAAATCTTGAAATTTCTTTCAACGATTCCTTATCTGAATTATC
Source organism: uncultured Lentimicrobiaceae bacterium (assembly GCA_964490385.1). Lineage (GTDB taxonomy): Bacteria > Bacteroidota > Bacteroidia > Bacteroidales > 4484-276 > 4484-276. Next base: position 4,535 of record CAZBDF010000020.1, read on the forward strand.
CGGGCTGCTTAATCTAAATTCAATTGGCGGGTACATTAATATTGAAGACAACGGCCTCCTCGAAGATTTGACAGGGCTGGATAATATTGATGCCGGGTCGATCGATAGTTTACTTGTTTTTAACAATAGTTCACTCTCTGTCTGCGCCGTCGAAAGTATTTGCGATTACCTGGCCAGCCCAAATGGAACGGTAACAATTTATAACAATGCATTTGGCTGCGATAGTGAAGTTCAGGTAGTGTCAGTTTGCGAAGGATCCGTTTTATGTCTGCCCGAAGGAATTGTATTTAATAACCAGGCTCAGATAGATAATTTCCAGGCGAATCATCCCACATGCAATGCAATTGAAGGGGATGTAGTGATAGCCGGTAATGATATTACTAACCTCGATGGCTTGATTGAACTGACAGACATTGGCGGCGGACTGTCGATTGGTGAAAGTGAAAACGGGAATCCATTGCTGGCAAGCATTGAAGGTTTGACAAACTTAACTTTTATTGGCCTTTCATTTGCCCTTGTCAATAATAGTTCACTCGAAAACCTGGAAGGTATAGCTGACCTTGCTTTTGTTGGAGAAAACATTGATATTGTTGATAACCCTATGTTAAACAGCCTTGAGGGACTTAATAATTTACAGTCCATTGATGGCGATGTCAGGATTTTGAACAACGATATTTTGGTTAATTTGGCGGGGTTTAACAATTTGTCTTCAATTGGTGGGCAGCTCGAAATTAGTGGAAACGAAAGTTTAAGCTCTTTGTCAGGTTTCGAAAACCTTACGTCGATAGCTGGTAATTTGACCGTTGGAGGTTTAGAATTTGGTGGGAATGCATCCCTGATCAATTTGTCAGGATTTGAGGACCTGGACTCCCTTGGTGGTATCCTTTATGTCCACGATAATGATGCGCTCGGCAGTTTGTCGGGATTGAATAACCTGACTTCCTTTAATAGTTTTGTCAAAATTTCTGATAATGATGTTTTGAACGATTTGCTGGCTTTAAGCAATGTTGATTCTATTGGTGGTGGGCTGCTTATCCATGCAAATCAAAAGCTCGATAATCTATTGGGCTTGCAGAAGGTTATTTCCATCGGAGGGAATTTAGAGATTTCGGGTAACGATGCTTTGAATGATTTTACTGGCTTGGAAAGTTTGTCCGTCATCGAAGGGAATTTGAGAATTGGTGATCCCTGGCTTGGGGGAAATAATTCCCTAACCGACATCAGTAGCCTGAATAATCTCGATTCTCTTGGCGGAGGCCTTTATGTTCAGTTAAACCAGGCGCTGGGAAATATTGATGGACTGGAAAATCTGACTGCTATTCCTGGTGATCTCAACATTTACCTTAACGATGCCCTTGCCGGCATAGCGGCACTCGAAAATGTAAATTCCATCGAGGGTTCATTGAAGATTATTAAAAACAGTATCCTGACGGATTTATCGGGCTTGGATAGTGTTGAGTCTGTTTCAATAACTGATCTTTCCATTTTCGACAACGCCCAATTGTCGGCTTGTGCAGTCGAAAGCATTTGTGATTATTTGGCCAGCCCGGGTGCTAATGTTACTATTCATAACAATGCCTTTGGCTGCGATGATCAGGGACAGGTTGTGGCGGTTTGCGAAGGATCAACATCCTGCCTGCCGGATGGTATTGTTTTTACCAGCCAGGCTGAGCTTGACAATTTCAAGGTAAATCATCCCGACTGTAATGCGATTGAAGGTGATGTAATTATTGCCGGGGATGATATTACTAATTTAGATGGATTATATGTATTGACCGACCTCGGAAGTAGCCTTTTGATTGGAACTATTGACAATGGAAATCCCTTGTTGACCAGCGTCGAAGGATTAGAAAAATTAGCTTTCATTGGTCTTTCCCTGTCGTTGGTAAATAATAATTCCCTTGGAAGTTTGGCTGGCCTGGAAAGCCTCGCTTTCATCGGAGATTCACTGAGTATTATCAGCAACGATTCCCTGGAGAATATATCTGCACTCGATCATTTATCAGCTATTGCAGGCGATGTTAGGATTCTGGATAATGATGCGTTGATTGATCTGACAGGATTGGATAATTTGCAATTCGTTGGAGGGCATTTTGAGCTTTGTGGCAACGATACCCTGGCTACTTTATCGGGTTTAGAAAACCTGGTTTCGATAGCCGGTAATTTAATTATTGGCAAATTGGAATATGGCGGTAATCCTAATTTGAACAGTTTATCGAATCTTGAAAGCCTGGCCACACTTGGTGGGGTTCTCTATATTTCAGATAATGACGCACTGATTAACCTTACAGGCCTCCATCAAATAACATCTTTCGACAACTATGTGAAAATTGGTGATAATGATGCCTTAGTCGATTTATTTGCCTTTGAAAATGTTACCTCCATCAGCGGAGGTTTACTAGTCCATTCCAACAATTCCCTCGGCAATTTACAAGGGCTTAATAACATAGCCACAATTGGTGGTAACCTTGAAGTTTCAGGCAACGACACCCTGATGGGTTTGGAGGGATTGGAAGGTTTAACTTATGTTGCCGAGGATTTGAGAATTGGTGATCCCTGGACGGGTGGCAACAAATCACTGAATAATATCAACGGCTTGCTAAACCTGGATTCGATTGGGGGAGGGCTTTATGTTCAATTAAACGATACGCTAAATAATCTGGATGGATTGGAGAACCTGACTGACATCGGTGGTGACCTTGATATTTATTTTAATCACGGGCTAACCAGTTTGTCAGGACTGGAGAATTTGACGAAACTTGGAGGAAGTCTAAGAATTGAGAAAAATGATGATCTTTCAGATATATCGGCCCTGGAAAATCTTGATGCTGAAATGATCATTGATTTAACTATTTTAGACAATAGCTCATTGTCAATTTGTGCCATCCAAAGTATTTGCGATTATTTGGATAACCCAAATGGAGCAATTGAAATTAATGACAACGCATTTGGCTGCGGAAACCGGGGGCAGGTCGAGTCGATTTGCGAATCATCATTTTCCTGCCTGCCTGAGGGTATTACTTTTACTTCACAGGCACAGCTTGATGATTTTAGGGCAAGTTTTCCCAATTGTAGCGAAATTGAAGGTGATGTTTTAATCGAAGGTGATGGTGTTGCTACCCTTGCAAAGCTGGAATCGTTAACATCTATTTGGGGTGATTTCGGAATAACATTTAATAATACCCTGCTTAATCTCTCGGGCTTGGGAAACCTGAAAGCGATTGGGGGAAGTTTAACTTTTAAAAGTGACAGTGCCCTGGCAAGTTTGGTTGGTTT
>CAZBDF010000020.1:7910-19831 GCA_964490385.1 uncultured Lentimicrobiaceae bacterium
AATTAAGCAGCCTGTCGGCACTCGAAAACCTTTCATCTTCACTTTCGGGTCTTCATATCGAAGACAATGAATCCTTGCCCAATCTGGAAGGTCTGGACAATTTGACTTCCATCGGCGGAAGCTTAATTATAAAATACAACGACGCCTTAGCAAGTTTGTCAGGTCTGGAAAATGTAACAACCATCAGTCAATCCCTTGAAATTGAAGGGAACATGATTTTACCGGACTTAGATCCCTTTGGTGATTTGATGTCGATTGGTGGAGACCTCGAGATCCGGCATAATAGTGTGCTCATGAATTTAAGTGGTCTAAGAAATATGTCTTCAATTGCTGGCAAACTTTCAATTGAAGGGAACAATTCCCTTTCACATATTAACGGATTGAGTAAGGTAAATGCGCTGGGTGGTGAACTGATCGTTTCAACAAACAAGGCCCTTCAAAGCTTAAATGGATTGAACAATATTACTTCTATTTTGGGAGGGCTTTCAATAATTAACAACAATGAATTGATCAGCCTGGCAGGTTTAGAAGGGCTTACTGAAATTAACGGGGAACTGTTGGCAAGGGAAAACAATAAGCTGGCAAGTATAAATGAATTAGGCAATATCGATGCGGCGACCATAACTGAGTTGAATATTTTTGATAACCCTTCATTGTCAGCCTGTGCCATCGAAAGCGTTTGCAATTACTTGGCAAGTCCAAATGGGATAACCAACATTTATGGCAATGCACCCGGCTGCGATAGCCAGCAAGAAGTAAAAAAGGATTGCCCGCTTTCTATTGAGGATCCCGCTTTGGCAGATGATTTTGTAGTTTCACCAAATCCAATAGGCGATAAGGTTGTCTTGCTTTTTAATCCCGTCGAACCCGGTGAGATAGTAATTGATCTTTTTAACTCATCAGGAAGTTCTATTTACAACAGACATTTCAAATTTTCGCAGGCAGATGAACAACATATTGTTTTGGATATGAATGGTCATCCAACAGGTGTCTATTTTCTACGCGTAATAATTGCCGGTAAAGTCTCAACACGGAAAATATTGAAGTTATAGACATAGTTTTGTATTTATTTTTTTTGACGGGTTCTTTCCGACGCTGGAAAGTCAGGGAGGAAACCTTTGCATTAGATTTTTCATAGCTCTACCCGTACCGGGTTTTACATGAGACCATATGCCATTTTGTGCTCCTATCCGCTCAATCCGCACAAATCTGCGCCGGAGTTTTTTCGTAGCTGCAATCTTTATTCTTCGCCAAATCAAAAATCAAACATCTGACACCGGACATCAAGCATCTCCCTTCGGTCATCCGTCCTCCAACACCGGTCAACAGTCATCCCGCCTTCCCCACAATTTATTGGCCTCATTCGTGTTTATTACCTGTAATACCAATTGTTTATCAAAATGCGCTGAAAGCCATTTTGATTACTACAATGGTAAATGCCGATACATATTTGAAGTGGCTTTAGGAGAGAAGCGAACTAAAGGCGCATTTCAAATAGTAATCGGTATAATTCATTTTACCCGAAGAGTATTGCTGAAGCGAAATATTAAATACCTGCATCTTTTCCTGACAACCATTGTAATTTTGGTTTTGTTACCAACAAACCTTCTTGCCCAGGAATTCTCTACCCAATCAAAGCGGGCAATTAAGCTATACCAAACCGCCGAAAAAAACTTCAACCTCTTGAATTATAAAGAGGCGGAGCAGGATTTACAAAAGGCTGTTGCGTTTGATAGGAATTTTCTGGAGGCCTACATGCTTTTGGGCGATATTTACCGAACAACAAAAAATTTCAACAAGGCAGTGGAAGTTTACGGTCGGGTGGTTGGTAAAAACCCCGGGAAATATCCTGAAGCTTTGTTTTTTGCGGGCCTGGCATATTTCGAATTGGTGGATTATCAAAAGGCTTTGGCAAGGTTCAAAAAGTTTCTGAGATACGAGAATGAAAGTGGCCGGGCCGAAGACGCAGAGTTTTTGAAGGCCTGTTGCATTTTTTCCATTAATGCCATGAAAAATCCGGTCCCTTTTGAACCTGTGAACCTTGGATCCGGGGTGAATACAAATAATCACGAGTACATCAATTCAGTAAAATCGGATGAATTGTTGCTTTATTTTACCCGGCGTCAACTCGACGATACAAGAGGGGACAGGGGTGAGGATTTCTATTGTTCTGATAGGAAAACGGCGACAGATACCTGGAGTACTGCCATAAAGCTCAAGCCACCAATTAATACTTCAGGAGATGAAGGCGCATTGTTTATCACACCCGATGCCCGGTTTTTACTTTTTGCGGGTTGTAACCGTCCCGAAGGCTATGGCAGTTGCGATATTTACGCCGCGAAACTATCCGGCAAGAATATTTTTGAGCCTGTAAACCTGGGGCCGGCAATAAATACAGCCGCATGGGAAACCCAGCCTTCGCTCTCATCTGATGGCAGGACGATGTATTTTGTGAGTAACCGTTCCGGAGGAAAAGGAGGGTCGGATATTTGGACAAGCCGCTTGCAGGACAATGGTGTTTGGACAATCCCTGAGAATCTTGGCGCTGTAATCAATACTAAGAAGTCAGAAATGGCACCCTATATTCACCCCGATGGCCGTACACTATATTTTTCTTCGGATGGCCATGTTGGGCTTGGCGGGATGGATTTGTTTGTTTCCAGGCTCGATTCGTTGGGCGTTTGGTCAAAGCCTGTAAATTTAGGATATCCTGTCAACTCACCCGAAGATGAAATCAATATTGTGGTTAACGCCGGTGGCGATAAAGCCTACATCTCTTCAAACCAAAATAATGGGTATGGAGGATATGATATTTTTGAGTTTGAGCTGCCTTCTGCTGTCAGGCCGGTGGCATCAAGCTATATGAAGGGTGTTGTAAAGGACATTGAAACAGGTAAGCCCCTGGAAGCCTATTTCAGCCTGATCGATTTATCGAACAACAAGGAAATAGTAAGGTCTTTCTCTGATCCTGAAAATGGTGAATTCCTGCTTTGTATTCCTACGGATAATACGTATGCACTTAATGTTTCAGCCGACGGCTATTTGTTTTATTCTGAGAATTTCGAATTGACCGGACTTGCAAGTGAGCTGGAACCCTATTTGCTTGATGTGGAATTGAGTCCTATCCGTGAAGGTGAAACCATGGTACTTCGGAATGTCTTTTTCGATACAGATGATTTTCATTTAAAAAAATCATCGTTTGCAGAATTAGAAAAGCTTATCGGATTTTTAAATTATAACCCGGGCCTAAAAATAGAGATCAGTGGGCATACTGATAATACCGGGGGCGCTGATTATAATTTGGATCTATCCACAAAAAGGGCCCAATCAGTTTATGATTACCTGATAGAAAACGGGATTGAATCCGAAAGCTTGTCCTTCAGGGGATACGGGTCTTCAAGCCCAATAACAGAAAATGATTCAGGAGAGGGCAGGGCCAAAAACCGACGGACTGAAATTAGCATTTTGGAAAGTAGATAGTTCATCAAAAATCTGCTATTGAACACTGATGACACAGATTACGCGGATGATCACCGATTAAGAAAAATGTTATTATCTGCCAAAAGCTGTCTCACCAGCTTCATAAGCGTTTTTTATTTAAAATTCGTTCACTAACTAGTAATCCGATCCCCACCGGTACCAACGTTTATTACCATTGAAATTTTTGCTCAACGAAATTTCAAAACCTCCGCGATAGGCACTGCCTGAGTATTTGTTCAATAGTGAAATGTCGTAAGAGAGTCCCAGGTTGAAACCACTCATCGAGAATATAACTTTCGGAATAATGTCCCTTAATTCAGAAAATCGAAACCAAATGCCATAGCTTAAGCTTAGCCCACTGTTCTGGTTTCTTCCAAATCGATTTTGTGAAAGATTAATATTTTGAAGAAATTGCCTGAAGTCAACACCAAATAAAATTTCGTTGTAGGGCTGTTGATTTGAAAATAGAAATCCGGGTGTGAAGTTTAACTTTCCGCCAATCTTCCCTGAAAAACGGCCATGTATATTTATCTTGTAATTAAGGCGTTCATCATTGCTCAAGAGTGAAATATCAGGTTTGTTAATATGGGAGATGCCCGCCCCCAATTGAAAATTATACTTCGACTGCTTGCTGGCAACATCATATTTGGAATAGTAAAACACCATCCCAAAATCAAGGTTCAGGAATCCGGTTTTATTGTTTTGATTGGCTAATTCTGGTGGTAAATTCGGATCTATATTAACCCCATTCCATTGGCTGGCAAAAGTAAGTTTTGTGAAATCCACACTTCTTTGCGCTCCGCCAATACCAACTCCAAGGCCCACATAAACAGTATCTCGTTTGTAGCCCAAAAAGTGCTTGAAAGAAAAGTTTACCTGCCCGCCTGCTGTTTTTAAACTCCCATCACCGGCAACATCCTGGTAAACATATGCCCCATAACCTATAAAATCGTTCATAAGAAATGATGGTCTGCTTATGCCTTCAAAATAGGCTGTCGTGGTTTTGAAAGGTGAGTTGAATTTGTTCCACTGATCTTTGTAAATCATTCCTGCACGTCCCCCACAAGCAATACTTGTGTTGAGTGCCGGGTTTAAAAACAGTTGGTGCTCGTAGAATTGGGAAAAATGTAGGTCCTGTCCCTTAGCATGATTAATGTAAGCCAGCAAGACCAAAAAAAGGGCGATATGTAAAATGGCTCGTTTCAAGTTTCAGATTATCTTAATAAAGTAACATTCCCGTTTTTTGTGAAATGGGTTCCATCAACCATCTCTGCCTGAATGGTGTAAAAGTAAACACCAGACTGATGCCCCTTTCCGTCCCAAGGTATGTATTTGTCTTTCATTTCTATTACTTGCTTTCCCCATCGGTCGTATATAAGCATCGTCATTTCCTGTATGGCATTGTCCATATCTATAACACCAAAAGTTGCATCCTCGCCAGAACTACCAGGAATGAAAGCATTCGGGATAAATATCCTGATTTCCTTAACAAATACAGTGTCGCTATTGTAGCAGCAATTTCCGTCGTAGGCCTCTACCCAATAATACCCGGGATTGGAAACTTCGATGAAAAAATCATTTGTTCCATTGCTCCATTCCTGGTGCGAAAAGTTTGCAGCTATTTCAAGTCTGACTGAGCTTCCCGTAAAAACCAAAATGGTGTCGGAGCCACCATTGATTTCAACTACCGGCAAGTTGTTGATGGTGATCCCTGAACTAGAAATAAATTCTAATCCCTGGAAGAATTTACGAAGCTTGACATGGTAAACTCCCGGGGCCTTATAGTAATGTGTGGGTTCAATGGTGGATGAAATGCTGCCATCACCAAAATCCCATTGCACCGAATCGAGATTGGTAGTATTCTGAATGCTAAACAGCGTACTGTCCGAAAAGCAGTTGTATGCATAGTTGAACCCGGTGTTGTTAAAGTAAGATTGGATAAAATTGGGAAGTCCGTATGAGCAGCGTCCGTCACCCAAATGGATGCCATTGTCCACAGTGTTGTTTAGCTTATTAAAGTTGCAATTTTCGTTGGGGCGGTCGGGGTTTTGGATTACCCCGATATAGAAATTGTAATTTGGGGATCGGGCAACATAAATTTTCCCATCAGCAGCTACCTGCATTCCACAGAAGAACCCCTTATTATTATTGCTTGCAATTTCTGTTGGAAAATTAGGCCAGTTTATTCCCTGGTCCAGGTCGAACTGAACAATTCGCGACACAAAATCATCAGGAGTATCCAGGTGGGTTGTCGAGATGTATAACTTACTGCTGTTGGGCGAAAATGCACATCCATAAATTGCTTCAAATTCTGCTGTTGATGATGAATGATTACTAAGTTTGCCGGTTTGTTTGTTAAAATCGAAAACTTCAACCACGCCCAGATTATAAAAGGTATAGGCCACTTTGCTGCCATCGGGTGAAAATTTGAGTGTACCAATGCCATTGTTTGGTCCGCCTCCCCTAAATGTGCCCACATTGCTTCGCACAGGATCATTTTTATTTAGTATCCCTTCAGGTCCGATGAGATATGCCAGGAAGCTTTCTGATTCCCACTCATGAACTAAAACCCAGACATCAGATTGGTTTTGATGAAATACTGCCGAGATGCCTTCAGATACTTTCGTAAGCAAAGTATCGGGCTTTCCTTCCAGTTTTGGTCCTGAGGGAATGGAGGCATCTATTGTAGCGTGCACCAAACCATTGTTAAAACTCGGATGATTGATGGGGAGGTTTATTAAAAAGGCATCATAAATGTAATCCTGGCCAGGCCTGGGGATGATGATTGCAGGTTGGGCAGCCGAAACATTTCCTCCAATTCCTGCAAAACCCGGCTGCCGGTCCAGTTGGTCGTTAAAAACTTCTATTTGTTGGTTTCCGCTGAGTGCAAAAAGAAAGTTTCCTGAACTGTCGCAGATACAAGCATTGCCTTCGAGCGATTGAAGCGTTGAATTGTTTGTGAGCACCTCCGGTGGGTTGACGTTGAAGTTCAGGCCGGCGTACCCTCCAAAAAACCAAACATTGGCCTCGCCACTTGATGAGGGGCAATTGGTCACCTTTTCCTGGGTTATGGCAACGATCGGAAAAAGTAGCAAGCCGATATATAAAAACAATCTACACAACATTAAATCTGATTATTTAGTATTTTTTGCAGCTATGGGACAATTAATTTCACTGTGCCATTAAAAGCATCTGATCTGAATGTTACAAAGTATATCCCGGCGGCATATGTTGAAATATTTATAGTTTCTTTAAATTTTGGTTTGTTGGGTTTTGAAGTATATTTTAGTGAACCAATGAGGTCATAAATAAATATGTTTACGTCATCGATGGGAATGACTGAAGATATCTGTAAATAATCTCCCAATGCAGGATTTGGGAAAATGCTAAAATATTTATATACCGGATGGTCATCAATACCGGTACAAGCCCTAAAATCAAAAATCACCAATATGCTGTCTGATGAACTGCACCCAAATTCATTTTCAACAATCACTGAAATCATTTTACTGGTAACCCCAATGCCCGACGTGCCAATTTTAATGGATTTTGTGGTTTCGCCGGTTGACCATAAAACTTCTTCATTGCCCACTCCGGCATGCAAAGTAAGTGTATCCATGGGGCAAATAATTGTATCTGCAGGGCCAAGGTTTATATCAGGGAAGCCGGCCACAAATACATCGTATTCAAACATGGACGGGCAAGCAGTATTAAGATCAGTTTCTGTTAAAACGATTGCTGATTCCCCTGCCTCATTCCAAACCAGTTTCAGCTCGTTTTCAAGTGTGCCTGATAAGAGTGATGCTGCTCCTGCTGTTATATTCCATTGGTAGGAGCTGCTAACATGAAAAGCCGATGTGTATATTACAGTATCACCTGGGCAAGCAAGCTCCGGGCCAATGATTTGGTTGGTAGGGCCAGCAGTAATATCAGCAAGTAGCGGATCAGAAGTTGTGATGCAGTCGGTGTTGTTTATACCAACATCCACATACAATTCACCGGTATCAGGACCTTGCCAGGAAACATTTACATGGTTGCTTCCTTGTCCATAGATAACCGTACCGTGGTTTGCTGACCATGTATAATTGTAGTTTTCCTGGAAATTGGTAGTGTAGGCATGTGGTACATTTGCGCAAACATCGGACTCGCCAATGATTTCCGGTTGAAAGTCCTCAATTACAGCAAAAGTTTTTCCTATCGAGGTTTGCCCCATCGATCCCAGGATTTTTGCCAGCATCAGGCTGTTCCCTATAAAATCATCATCAACTTTTATGGTGAGGTATAAATAATAAGGTGAGGTACTCGGTGGTACATTGCCTATATTCCAGCTTACGCGGTTTAGCCCGCTGTTAAAAACTCCACTGTTTGACGCTGATACAAATGAAGTGCCATCGGGAATATCAATCCGTGCTTCAACATTTGTAAGGGTTTCGCCCAGGCTATTGAAGTAAATCAATTCAGCTGTAATTGTGTCGCCGGGAAAGTTGCAATCCGGGATGTTGAGAATGTCAAAATTTATTGGGTTATATGCTGCACCCGTTGTAATTCCCGTAGGGTCGCCAATTCTAGCAGAACTGTATAGGTTTTCGAGCATCGAATTAAATACTTGCAAATTGTCACCTGAATTGTGCATGCCAGTTGATATATATACCAGGCCTGTCCCCTGGTTTACCACAATTCCTAATACCCCGGTCCCTGCGCCTAAATGGACGCTTTCGGAACTTTTATCCGACAAGTTTATTTTTTCGAGGTATTCACTTCCTGCAAACGCCCCGCCAGAATAAAGGATTTGGTCATTTTGGTCGATGGCAATATTTGTTGAACCATGCTCAGGTACTATTTCATCTATTAATTCCCAGGTGTTTACATCAAAAACATTGATCAGCGTATCATTATTTGCCACATACAATAGTTGGTTAAATTCATCCAGTGAAATGCCAAATGCAGTAGTATTTTGTAGGGTAACAGTTTGTTGCCATTGCAGAAGAGTGTTTTGGGCGTCCCAAAGGTAGGAATAAAGCACAGGTGTATTTCTATCAACAGCATAAAGTTGCATGGTCTCATTGTTGTAAACAATGCCGGCCAAATCATCGGCTGATCCGGCACTTACAGTGCCCTCGCCAAGCATTGTTTGTGCATCAACCAGTTGAATTACGTAGGATTCTTCATAGGTAATAAATAGATATTTGTTCACTGGATCAACTGCAATTCCAACAGCGCCATCTTCATAGTTGGGAATAAGGTATTCGGCCTGGTAAACCAGGTCTGTCCCGTCAATATCATAGGCTTGAAGCGGAATGTCACCAATGGCATTAATGTCAGCAATCACATACAGTGACTGGGATATTAGGGCAAGGGGAAGCCAAAATAATGTTGTAACAAGTATAATTTCTTTACCCATGATTTTAAACAAGATGTTCAATGTTTTAGGTTTTTTTATTCCAAATCGAAACTTTCAGTTTTAGTGATGAACTAAAAGGAAAACAAATATTAGATTTTTTGGACTGAAATTTAATACATATCCATTTATCGGACACTTAAAAAAAGTTTTAGGTGATAGGGGCAAAGGTAAAGGTTTTTAAAGAGATGTATTTGCTAAGATTAGGAAATGATTTCGATGATTAAACTTGTTTACATTACAACAGGTATGTCACGGCTAGTAGGGGAGGGGTTTTGAAGGTTCAAGGGCAATAATTACAAAAATGTTAGCCCTACAAATCGATTAACTTCAGCTCCCAAACAATAAATTCCTAATCACATGCCTGCACAAAGATCTATGTGTTTCTTTTGGGACTTTTTTGTTGATTTACCCGATGTAAAATAAAAATGTTATTATTGCAAAGAATTCTGTAGGGGGAATTTTTTCAAATCAAGTTGTCTTATTTACAAAAATTAGTTATTATGCGTAAGGATGTTAACTTTGGTCGAGCAAGAAACCCACGATTTTTTGTCAGCTACAGAAGAGCTTACTTGTTCTTCTTTTTCCTTTTATTAACTTATGGAACAATAGGGGCTTCCTATATAAGTTCCGGGTTCGACGAAAACGCTGATTCGACCAGCAGACGTTTATTGTTCGAAAAACTCATGCTGGAATATGAATCAGATCATACACGCGGCAGCTTTGGCTACCCACCAATTTGGGATAATCCGGAGCCGAACTATCAAGCATCACCACATTTCATTATTGTCACCCTTGGTGCCGATCCCCGCATAAATAATATATCACTGGAAGAAGGTGATTATATAGGGGGGTTCTATACCGATGACAATGGGGACTTGCAATGTGGAGGTGCCAAACCCTGGAATGAAACCAACAACATAAGCATAGGCTTGCGTAAGAATGATTATACTACCCCCGAGAAAGATGGATTTACGAATGGTGAAAAGATTTATTTTAAATTTTTCTCCTGGACCACATTAAAGGAGTATGATGTTTCTGTTATAGATTTTGATGAGGATGGGGCTTATAGTGGTACTGATATTTGGGGTTCGCTTAACATATCAGTAGTTTTGGATATGCAGGCACTCGTGGATATGGATTTTTATATCAATGCCGATGGCAATCCAATTTGTTTTGGCAATCAACTCTATCTGAGTGCCGAGGAATTTGTTGGAACTGGAGGCTCTTACACCTACAACTGGACATCTGACCCACCAGGTTTTTTCTCTAGTTTACAAGCTCCACCACCAACAACGCCTAATGAAACAACAAGCTATTTGCTATCTGTTACTGATGGGGTTTTAAATTCTGACCACCAGATAACGGTTATTGTGAATCCTGATCCTATTATTATAACTGCAGGTCCTGACAACACCATTTGTGCTTATGACACCTTATTTTTGGATGGCAGTGCAGAGAATTATGAAAATATTATGTGGTCGAGTTCCGGTGATGGTATTTTTGATGATCCAACATCGTTACATACATTTTATACTCCGGGTGAAGATGATGCCCAAATTGGTTCTGTGACCATTACCTTGCACGCAAACCCATTAAACCCCTGTGTGGCCAATGATACCGATGAGTTGGAGTTAACACTATTTCCTTTGCCATTTGTTAGTGCGGGTGAAGATATGTCAGCATGTGGCAACGATGCAATTTTTCTGGAAGCTGAGGCTGAACATTACACTACAATTTTATGGACTACTATGGGTGATGGTGCGTTTGAAGATCCAAATTCGCTGCTTACGCAATACTTTCCTGGCCCAAATGATATAAGTTATGGTGTGGATATTTTAGTATGTGTCGATGATGAGGGCCAATGTACAGGTTCCGACTGTGACACTATAAGTCTCTCGTATCTTGTTGGCCCAAGCTGTAACGGCCCGTCCAGCAGGACAAAATGCGAAAATTTGCCTGTTCCATTAACTGGTTCTGCTTCCAATAATGATGGAGTATTGTGGACAACCCAGGGGGACGGTACTTTTGTCGATTCTTCTGTGATCAATACGCAATATATTGCTGGCCCAAATGATAAGGAAAATGGTGGTACTATTGTTACACTGAATGCCCTGCCCATTGCCCCCTGCAACACGCCCGCCACAAAGAATATTAACATTGTACTTAAACCATTGCCCGATGTTGATGCCGGAAATACAAACAATGTTTGTAGTGATAGTTATTTGCAGCTAAATGCAACGGCAGAAGATTATACAACGGTCCAATGGTCTAGTTCAGGAGATGGTTCTTTCAGCCCGTCAAATAGCCTCACAGCAAAATATTATCCCGGTGTAAATGATTTACTAAATGGTGACTTCGAGTTAACTTTAAGTGCTAACGCAATATCTCCATGTACCTTAGCCGTATCAGATAACTTATTGGTTGAGGTGGTTGATAACCCGACATTAGACATCAATACAGCCAGTAACCAGGTAGTTTGCGAAACTCCAGCTTTCGCCCTAAGTGCAACTGCATCCTATTACGGGGAGGTTTTTTGGGAAACTTCAGGGGATGGCAATTTTGCCAATGCTTCCGCATTAATTACTACCTACCAGCCAGGCCAAGCGGATATATTATCCCCAACACCTAGATATTTAACACTTACGGTTTCACCAATTTCACCATGCGAAGTGGCGGCTGTTAAGTTCATTAAAGTTACCTTTAAACCAAACCCAACTGTTGATGCAGGTAGCAATGTTGGAATATGTGAGACTGGCAGTGCCCAATTGCAAGGTAGCGTGGGATTCGCCTCAGGCGTATTGTGGCAAACCAGCGGGGATGGGACTTTTATCAATGAAACAATGCTGAGTACCAGCTACTCTCCGGGAGCGAACGATATTAATTTAGGATCAGTAGTCCTCACGCTTAATGCTTATGCAACTAACCCGTGTGCTGTAACTTTTACTGACCAACTTATAGTAACCATTCAACAGGAACCGGTAATCAATGCCGGAAGCAATGGAACGATTTGTGAAACCGCTACACATCAAATCACTGGTGC
>CAZBDF010000021.1:0-19142 GCA_964490385.1 uncultured Lentimicrobiaceae bacterium
AATCGCTTTATCGTAATACATAAAAGCAGAAATGTATTCTTTAATGGAATAGAGGCTATCCCCTTTATCCATAAGCTTCCGATAAACTTTTTGTTGTGCGCTTAGCGAAAGGGATCCAATTATTATTGCAAGAAACAGAATTAGCTTTTTCATTTTTTATAATTATTATAAATACGATTTAATAATTCTATTTTTAATTGGGTGTCATCAATCAGTTCCTGGTCCCTGGTTGTCATTTTTTCAAAATCATCAATGTCTTTTTCCCATTCCAGGAGGGCCTCCTTTTTTTTCTTTTCAATAATTTCAGCTGTTTCTTCAGGGTTATAAGCATTATAATGTGCATCTATATACTTTTGTATTGCTTTATTGTATTCCCTCAATCTCCACCATTCATTTGCTTTGGACATTATTTCATTATACGCTTCCTCATTTTCCATACTCCGCTTACAGCTATTGATCCTTTCTATAACTGTAGAGTCAGTTTTGCTTGGGAAACCTATGGTTAAAAGCGTATCAATATACTCTTGCAATTTGCCGGCCGGGCCATCAGAATTCAGATATTCGTAGTTCTTGAGAAAATCATATTTGGAATCGCTCCGAATAGAATCAAATTGAAGTGCTGTCTGAAATTTTTCAATTGCTTTACGATATTGTGTTTTTGCCTGAAGCGATTTTCCGTTTGTAAAATTTAAATCGAATTGTGACTTTCTAAAATCGCGAAGGGCATTATTTGCTTTTATTTCGTTCTTAACGGCTAAGGCTTGCTTCTCTTTAGCTTCACTTCGACTCTTCAACGCCCACAAAACTGCCCCAATTGAAATGGCCAGAAAGATGAGAACAGTAATAGTAAAAGTACGTTGCCGTTTCATTTTGCGCAATCGCTCAATTTCCTTAAGCCTTTGCTTTTCCTGAATTTCCCGTAATTCTTTTTCCCGCTCTTTCTTTTCCTGCTCTTGTTTTTCCCTCAGTAATCTTAACTCCTCCTGTCGTTCCTTCTCCAGCCTGATCCTCTCCTGCTCACGCCTGTATTCTTTCTGGCTTTCAAGGATGGGCTCTACCAGTGTGTCGTGGCTTAATTCGTAACTAAACCTGCCAAAGCTGTTTCGTTCGGCACGCAGCAAGTGCGTATCCACCAGCTTCCGCAATTCTTTATCACTTACATTTTCCTTACAAATTTCTTCGTCCAATGAAATCCTTTGCTTATTCCTGATCAACTCATCCTCGATCAGCCGTTTTGCGTTGGGCCGTGCATCAGCAGTTATTTTGTTGATAGAATCGTTGTAAAAATTGAGGAAAATGTTTTTAAATTCAGGTAAATCTTTAACATCAATCTCAATCAATTCTTCCACATCCACATTCCAGCGCTTTTCGTTGGCAATATCTTCAATCCTATGACAAACGATTTGTAACTGTGTGGTTTCGATATTCTGCTTGCCATCGTCACTAAGTTCAACAATAATCTTTTTGATGGCCTCTTTACTAAATTTAAAAGGCCTGGTTTCAAATTCTTTGTCTAAATCCCCGGCCGGCTTTACCACTGCCTGCCTTGCCTGTTCATTGTCCAGGGGTTTGATCTCGTAAAACACATTCTGGATATCCCTGATCTTATCCGAAAGCCTGTTGAGCAGGCTTAATCTGTCGGATCGGATAGCAAATACAGTTTTTACATTTGTTTCCTTATTTAAGGCATTTAAAACCTCTTCATTAAATAAATCACGGTTCTTCCTCCTTGCCCTTGCCAATGAGAGCGTAATTGCTTCAGGAACCCTAACTTCGGTGAGCTCATAAAACTGTCTTTTAAATTCTTCAATTTGTTCGGAAGGATAAGAAAACAATTCTTCGAACTGATCTAAAACAAGTAAATAGATTTTCCCCAACCCTTCTGAATCATCCGATAAACCCGCAAGCTGCAACTTCTTAAAATAATACCATAAGGTATCTTTTGGAGGGGCATCCGACAATTGATCCAAAATAGTTTCCGGCAATTGATCCAACTCCCCAACGGCTTTTCTCAAAGCATCTATTACCCGCTGCACCGGAGACACAGTGCCTTTGTTGTATGCGAAGAGGCGAATACTGATGGGAATATAATTCGCGGGCAATTTAGGTATTACACCTGCCTCGAGAAGGGAAGTTTTACCTAACCCCGATTTGGAATAAAGCAATACTTTTTTTTCAACCTGTATTAGTGTTAGCAGCTTTTTAATATCCTTATCGCGTCCATAGAATATTCTTGCCTGGTCGCTGGTAAAAGGTGCTGCTCCCGGATATCTTCTTTGCCCCATTATGTAGTGATTATTCGTTTTTTGAACCTCTCAACATTTAGCTCTAAAGTTTGTGTTTCCCTTTCAAGATCTGTAAGATCATCCATAGTATTTTTATCTGTAATATTTACACCTATGGCTTTTAGCGCTTTAAAATTGTTATCTACAAATGTCTGCTCAACAATTTTTTGTATTCCTTTCTGGGCAGCATTTTTTGATAACCAATCAACAAATTTGGCATAATCATTTTCTACGAAAGTGATTTTAAACTGGTCGTTAATAAACGTCTTCACATCTTTTTCGATCGATTTATTTTCAACAATAAAGCGATTATCACTTTCAATTTGTTCAAAACCTAATATAAACAGCAATAGCCGGTTATACCATTTACTGAAGTCAAAACCAATAAAAAGAAAGTCAAGGGGAGACTGGATCATTTTTTTGATCTCATCGGGAATCTTAATATTTTTGAGGTATTCGTAAAAATTTTCGTGGGTAAAGATGTACTTCCCATCTTTGGCTGCATTGCCAATGAGGTTATAAACTACAGGTTTTTCTTTTGATGGGGGCTCTACATCTTGCTTAGTTCCATCGTATGATACAAATGTGTGGTCAAGGCCTGCATCGCTCAAAACCCCGTGCATAGTATCATCAGGACATAAGGAGATAATGAGGCTGAATGGCAGTTTTGCGAACTCCTCCAGAAGGCTTCGTCCAATTTTATTCTCCTTCGGAAAATCCTCCTTGTAATAAAGTAGCATTTCGGTAAAAATCTTACTATCAGCTCCAGGTGAGAAAAACCCTTCATTATCCAGGAACTCAACACCACTAAATTCCTGTGCGATTTCTTTATAAAATTCATTATGAATTGACTTTCCCGCAGCATTCATTGATATTTCAGGCCCGATGAACAACACACAGGTTTGCGACCGAATAGAATTCAACAACCTGCGCCATTTAATCTTAGCATATGCCGGGTCGTCAGGAGGTTCAAAGGCCGGAGCATCAGTTTCTGCCTGAGCCTGATCATTTAGCGCAGTAAGTTCTTTTGCAAGAACTTGTACCTTGGTTTTGAGGCTCTCCTTTTTCTGCTTGACCTCCGGCGGCAGGCCTTCTGCTATGGTAATATTTACATCACCACCAGCATTAATATCCTGCAGTACGGTGTTTCCATCACCGGTAATATTGCTTGTATCACTCATTGCTAACCATTAAAAGTAACGTCTCCATCTGCTTTAATACCCTGATATGCCTTATTATGATCACCCGTTATTGTTATAGTATTGGTTTCGGTAGTGATCGAAACGCCTTCTCTTTCAGCAACCTTTTCCACTTCGTCCAGCTTGGATTTAAGTTGCTGTTGAAGTTCTTCATTGTCTTCAAGTGCCAACTCAAGGTTTGCTTTGATGCTGACAGCATCCGCTTCGGTAAACTCGCCGTGTTCTATCTTTTCGAGTTTTTCCTCCACCGATTTCTTTCCACCAAGTGCGCCACCTATCCAACCAATAACTCCATTTACCGTTTCGGCGACGGCTTCGTTTTCCATCAGTTTTTTACCGCCACTGATGATAGCTCCCGTAAGTGCAATTAATTCCATCATATCTAAATATGTTTTTGTTTAACATAGAAACAATCAAAAGCAAATAAGGTTTAATCAGTAGGCGAAAAAAACATATCCGATAAATGATTTTAATATTGAATTTCAATTTCATACGAGATAAATTGCATCAAAATATGACCGTACAACAGGACATTATGCATGAGTGGCCTTGGGAATAATTCGATTAATCAGCGTAGTTCGATAATATTTTTTTGACAGGTGGATATTTGTAGTGTACCCATTTGAGGAAAACTATTTGAATTAACCCTACCTTTGTATAAAATTTATCAATCATGCAAATTGTATTTTTCAAAACGCCAAAGCCTAAGCAATTCGACTTTAAGCCGCGGTATTATAATGAGGAAGAGGAAAAAAAGGAAAAACGCCGCAAAGAAATGGAGCAATCGGGAACAGGCGATACTTCCTTTATGAAAGGGGAAATAAGCCGAAGGTGGCGCCGGGCCGATAAAAAAAACCGGGACAAGGCGCGGGGCATCAATTTGTTAATTTACATCGCTATTATTGCACTGTTGGTTTACTTTGTGTTTTTTGTGTAACATGTCAGATATAATTCACTTACTCCCCGATTCGGTGGCAAATCAAATTGCTGCCGGAGAAGTTATTCAACGCCCAGCATCTGCTGTAAAGGAACTGCTCGAAAATGCCATCGACTCCGGAGCCGGCCAGGTTGACCTGATGGTGAAGGATGCCGGTAAAACCCTGATACAGGTTACCGACAACGGATGCGGCATGTCAGAAACTGATGCCAGGCTCTCTTTTGAGCGTCATGCCACTTCTAAAATCAATCATGTTGATGACCTGTTTGCCATCAAAACCATGGGCTTTAGGGGCGAGGCTTTGGCCTCCATTGCTGCCATTGCCCAGGTAGAGTTGAAATCGAAACTTGTCGAAGAGGAATTGGGCACTTGCATCAACATCGAAGGTACAGTTGTAAAAAGCCAGGAAGTATGCCAATGTCCGTCCGGGACAAGTATTTTGGTTAAGAACCTTTTTTATAACGTTCCGGCAAGGCGTAGGTTTTTGAAATCTGACAATGTTGAATTACGAAATATCCTGGAAGAATTTCAGCGGGTCGCCCTGGCCCACCCTGACATTGCATTTAATGTTTATAACGACCGCAAACCGGTCTTCCAACTCAAAACCGGTAATCTTAAGCAACGTATTGTATCCTTGTTTGGCCAGGGTTTTAACCAGCGGTTAATCCCGGTTGAGCAGGAAATGGAAATGCTGACAATTTATGGTTTTGTTGGCAAACCGGAATTTGCCAAAAGAAAAAGGGGCGACCAATATTTTTTTGTGAATGGCCGCTTTATGAGGCACCCTTACCTCAACCACGCCGTTGATGCAGCGTTTGACGAGCTACTGCCCGAAAAAACCTTTCCCGGCTACTTTATTTTTATCGACATCGACCCGCAGGAAATCGACATCAACATCCATCCTACTAAAACTGAAATAAAATTCCAGGACGAAAAGCTCATGTATTCGGTGTTGCGATCGGCCGTGAAGGCAGCGCTTGGTAAATATAGCATCACCCCTACCCTTGACTTTGAGGTTGAACCTACTTTTGATTTCAAGCCTCCTCCAAAAAATCAAACCATCATTCAACCTCAGATCAAATTTAATCCCGATTATAATCCGTTTGATTCGCGGGAAAAGGCAGCAAATCCCAGGCAGGAAAGCAACCGGAAAAACTGGGAGAATTTATATCCTGATAAAGATTTTGCCCAACAGAACGTCCATCAGCCACAAAGCGAAGGGCATGAAGACGATGCTCAAACACAGGCAGAATTTGCTAAGGCGGCGGCAGGCGATACCAGCCTGTTCCAACTTCACAGACGGTATATTTTGTCGCAGGTAAAATCGGGGATTATGCTCATCGACCAGCAGAAGGCCCATGAGCGGATTTTATATGAAAGATACCTTGAATTGTTAGATGACCGGAGCAATTTATCGCAACAGGAACTCTTCCCTATAAAACTTAGTTTATCGGCAGCAGATGCTGAATTGCTCAATGAAATTATGGAAGACCTGAACCTGTTAGGTTTTGGGATTAACCCGGATGAGGACGTGCCCTTTCAATACCTGATTGATGGAACGCCAGCAGGCCTGCAGGATAAGGATGCCGAGGGTATGATACATGGGATCATCGAGAATTATAAGGCAAACCTCATCGAACTAAATCTTGATAAAAGGGTTAATTTAGCGCGCTCGATGGCAAAAAATGTTTCGATAAAAGCAGGCAGGGAACTGCAACAACAGGAAATGAAAACCATAATTGATAACTTGTTTGCCTGCAAAATGCCTGAAATTGACCTGGATGGGCAAGCCATCATTTCGATGATTACACTTGATGAATTAGACCAAAGGTTCCGAAACAAATAGGCAAATTGTTCGTTTAAAAGGATGTTTTGTGAAACTGGATTTGGATTTAATCAATCCAATGGATAATTTTTAACTAAAGGTATAATCCAGACGTGAGTTAAAAACAACCTGGATAATTTAGATTCTTTATGTAAAGATGGGCACTGAAATTAAAAAATAGCTCTACGTTGGTTTCAATTATGACAAACCTCACCAACAAAGTATCATATAAACCGAGGGAATACAAATGAAGCAAAAGGAACTATCGGCATTAACAGATCAAGAGCTGTTAGATGAAGTAAAAAAAATGAAATCAACTGCCAACAAATAATTTTCAAACCTAATAAATGAACTCTCAACAATACAGGCCGCAAGGATTTAAAATGCTGCCCCCGGTGGTAAAAAACCTGCTCATCATAAACAGCATTATGTTTTTGGCAACAGTGGCCCTTGAAAGGGCCATTGGCTTCGATCTGTCCGATATACTTGGATTGCACTATTTTGCGGCGCAAAAGTTCAGCCCATTTCAGTTTATTACCTACATGTTTATGCATGCTGATTTGTCGCACATCATTTTCAATATGTTTGCGCTATGGATGTTTGGTTATGTGCTTGAGAACGTGTGGGGCCCAAAGCGTTTTCTGATCTATTATCTTGTGACTGGGGTTGGGGCTGCACTCGTCCATTATGTGATTTTTTATTTTGAATTCAACCCGATGGTGGAATATTTAAACTCACTCATCAACAATCCTTCTGTTCCTAATTTGCAAGTATTTCAAAACTCAGTCGCACAAGTGATTTCCCCCTATTCGGGAGAGATTTACCTTCAATTCAAAGAGTTTAGCAGCACAGTCCAGAAACTAAGCTACAATCCTGATAACCCGGCACTGATTGAGTCGGCCAAAGGATTTGTTATGGATTTTAAGGAGTATCGCTTAAATCAGCCTAATGTGATTGGTGCATCAGGAGCAGTGTTTGGCATTTTGCTTGCCTTCGGGATGATGTTCCCCAATACACTGTTATACATCTACTTTCTATTTCCCATCAAGGCAAAATGGTTTGTGATGTTTTACGGGGCGCTGGAGTTATATTTAGGCTTTACCCAATCCAACAGCAACGTAGCACACTTTGCCCACCTTGGTGGTATGATTTTCGGGTTCATTTTAATTAAATATTGGAAAAGAAAAGGGGTTTACTAAAATACCAGGTTAAGAGTTTTGTTATCAACAATTATGAATGGAGTGATGGAGTATTGGAGTGATGTAAAGAAAATTCAGGACGGGTCAGAACTTTTGTAAAAATATGTGTATTTAAATTTCATGGCGTGCGAAATTCCAGTTTTCCATTTTTCCAACTTTCCATGATTCAGCAGTCAGCAGTACAAGCAATAATTAGGTGCTAATTTCCTTATTGAAGAGAGAGACAAATTATAATCAGCATTTTACATGTACCAAAACCAGTATCAAAATCCATTAGAAGACGCTAAAAAGTTTTTCAAGCGCAAGTCGATCCTCAACAGGCTGATCATTATTAATGTGGTAGTTTTTGTTGTTGTAAATATCATCAATTTGTTTTTGTTTCTGTTCAATGTTCAAAATCATCCTTCCGATATTTCGGGAATTTCAATAATAGCATATTATTTCGCTGTTCCGGCTGATCTTCAATCTGTGATCTATCGCCCATGGACCTTGTTTACCTACATGTTTCTTCAGGAAAGCTTTTTTCATATTTTTTTCAATATGATAGTGCTGTATTTTGGCGGAAGGATTTTCCTGGAATACCTTGACGAGAAAAAACTGCTAAGCACCTACATCCTTGGCGGACTGGTTGGTGCGGTCGTTTATATCATCGCATTCAACATTTTCCCGGTATTCAGCGAGAGCGTTTACTATTCGGTAGCACTTGGGGCATCAGCTTCTGTACTGGCCATTCTGGTAGCAGTTTCAACCTATGTGCCCGAATACTCGGTGACGCTTATTTTGTTTGGCAAGGTAAAACTGAAATATCTTGCCCTGGCGGTGGTGGTGATCGATCTGGTGAGCATATCAGGCGGAAATGCCGGTGGCCACATTGCTCACCTTGGTGGTGCAATGTGGGGATTTGCCTATATTTGGTTTTTAAAAAAAGGTAACGATTTAACCTTAAATTTGAATAACATGAATTTCAGGAGATTTTTTAAATATTTTACCCGGTCTAAGGATACCTCAAAATATGATACTACAGCCAACGATGGCCGGCCACTCACTGATGACGAATACAATTACCGCAGAAAAAACCACCAGGGAAAAATCGATCATATCCTCGATAAAATTTCCAGGTCGGGTTATTCAAGCCTGACGAAAGAAGAAAAGGAACTCCTGTTTAAATCAAGTAATAAAAAATAAGGAATCAGGATGAGCAGGGATCGAAAAAGAATTTCTTTATCCTGGCCAACAAAAATCTTACTTGGCATCAACCTGCTGGTAATTTTTGCATTGCTCCTCTCCTATTTTGCCCCTGTTGTTAATCCGGTAAAGTGGTCGATTCCTTCCCTGCTAGGGCTTTCCTATCCCATCATACTAATCATTAACCTTTTATTTTTACTCTGGTGGCTTATTCGGCTCAAATGGCTTTTTCTTCTACCATTGCTTTCAATCATCGTTGGGTGGAGTATTCACAGCAATCACTTCGCCTTTGGGGCACAGCAAGCTCCTGGGCCCGATCTATCAGGAGTTAAAGTTGTGTCGTACAATGTGCAAAGCTTTGATGTGCACAACTGGAGAATTGGTGAGGATGCGGCAACCAGGGATTCAATCATTAATGTTTTAACTGAGATAGATGCTGGTGTAGTTTGTTTGCAAGAATTTTTTCATGGCGAGCAATACTACTTTGCTACAATTGAACCATTCAGGGAAAGTTTAAATACGCCCAACCTACATACGGATATGATTTTCTCATTGAGGAGTAAAAAGCATTTTGGTCTGGCAACCTTCACAAAATTCCCGATCATCAATAAAGGGTTTATACGCTTTCCTGAAGCCATTTCCAATTCCGGTATTTTTACTGATATACTGGTCTCTAAAGATACCATAAGGGTGTTTAATATCCATTTGGAATCCATTAAATTTTCGGATTCAGACCATCAGTTAGTAGCAAACTTTATGGAACCAGGAAAAATTCCTGAAGAATCAAGCACAAAAGTTATCTTTTCTAAAATACGAAATGCTTTCAAAAAACGATCTGCGCAAGCAAAAACTATTCATGGTTATATTACAGCATCCCCACACCCTGTAATACTTTGCGGCGATTTCAACGATACGCCTTCTTCATTTGCCTACAATACAGTAAAAGATAATTTATTAGACGCTTTCCTGGAATCAGGGCGTGGCTTCAGCAACACTTATGCCGGGGGAATTTCATTCCTCAGGATCGACTATATCCTCCACAGCGATACATTTAATTCATATGATTATCAGCGACGATTGGTACATTTTTCTGATCACTATCCGATTTCTGCATTTATTGAAATAGAATAGTGGATTAAGGATTTGGGCTAAAGCCCATTTCAAAAGATCATTTTTTAATCTCCGGGCTAAAGCCCGGAGCAAGTCATATGAAACCAACAAAGATCGGAGACAAGGATTAAAGCCCGGAGCAAGTCATATGAAACAAACAAAGATCGGAGACAAGGATTGAAGCCCGGAGCAAGTCATATGAAACAAACAAAGATCGGAGACAAGGATTGAAGCCCGGAGCAGGTCATATGAATAACTCCGGGCTTCAGCCCGGAGACAAGGATGAACACGATAGCCTTCCGGGCTTTAGCCCAAACCTGATTAAAACCAATCTCAAAAAAAACACAAAACCCTCTTCCTCCCACCGAAAGTACTTACATTTGCCCTTGAAATCTAAATTCATTTTTACACTTGAAATTTAAACTTACATCTGATTTTTTTCCAACCGGTGATCAACCCCAGGCCATCAAGCAACTTGTTGAAGGTTTGGACCGTGGTGATAATGCCCAGGTCTTGCTTGGAGTAACAGGTTCAGGAAAAACCTTTACCGTTGCCAATGTATTGAACCAGCTCAACAGGCCGGCACTTGTACTCAGTCATAACAAAACATTGGCTGCCCAACTCTATGGCGAATTCAAGCAGTTCTTTCCCGAAAATGCTGTGGAATATTTTGTTTCCTATTACGATTATTATCAGCCCGAGGCCTATCTGCCGGTTACAAATACCTACATCGAAAAAGATCTGAGTATCAATGATGAGATAGAGAAACTACGGTTGAGTACGACCTCCTCACTCCTATCTGGACGCCGTGACGTGATCGTGGTATCTTCAGTATCATGCATTTATGGCATCGGTAATCCGGATGATTTTACCAGTAATGTAATCAATCTGAAGGTAGGATCGCTTACTCCACGGAAAAAGCTGCTGCTTGATTTTGTTGCAAGCCTCTACTCCCGCAATGAAATTGAATTTATGCGGGGAAACTTTAGAGTGAAAGGCGATACCATAGATATTTTTCCCGCTTATGCAGATTTTGCCTACCGTATTGTGATGTGGGGCGATGAAATTGAAGAACTGATGACTTTTGACCCGGTAACAGGTAAGGCTTTGGAGGACTATAAAGAAATCGCCATTTTTCCTGCAACCATTTTTGTTACCTCCAAAGAGAAGATGAAATCCTCGGTGAACGAGATTCAGAATGATATGTACAAGCAAGTGGAGTATTTCAAAGATATTGGCAAACATATCGAGGCCAAACGGCTTCAGGACCGTGTGAATTACGACGTTGAAATGATGCGCGAACTGGGGTATTGTTCCGGTATTGAAAACTACTCTCGCTATTTTGATGGAAGGCAGACCGGGACCAGACCGTTTTGCTTATTGGATTATTTCCCCGATGATTATTTGCTAATTGTGGACGAAAGCCACGTTACTATTTCACAAATCAGGGCCATGTATGGTGGCGACCGTTCGCGCAAACAAGTCCTGGTAGAACATGGTTTCAGGCTGCCATCAGCCATGGATAACCGGCCATTGAAGTTTGATGAATTTGAAGCCGTTACCGGACAGGCCATTTATGTTTCGGCAACACCTGCCGAATATGAACTTCAGCGCAGCGAAGGCATTATCGTTGAACAATTGATCAGACCTACCGGATTGCTTGACCCCGTGATTGAAGTAAGGCCAAGCCTCAATCAAATTGACGACCTGTTGGATGAAATCGATACGGTAATCAAGCGCAATGAACGCGCACTTGTAACCACGCTCACCAAACGGATGGCCGAAGAATTGAACAAATATTTGCTGCGCCTAAATATCAAAAGCAATTATATCCACTCCGACGTTGATACCCTGGAAAGGGTGGAGATCATGCGCGAATTGCGCCTGGGAAATATTGATGTGTTGGTGGGCGTGAACCTGTTGCGCGAGGGGCTTGACCTTCCTGAAGTTTCGCTGGTTGCCATCCTGGATGCCGATAAAGAAGGTTTCCTGAGGTCGGAACGATCGTTGACACAAACAGCAGGACGGGCCGCCAGAAATATCAATTCAATAGTAATTATGTATGCCGACAAAATCACAAAGTCGATGCAGAAAACCATTGACGAAACTGAACGCAGACGGGTGATACAATTGAAATACAACGAGGACAATAATATTACGCCCAAAACCCTCGTAAAATCCGTGGAGTCAATCATGGGACAAACATCTGTTGCTACCCATAAAGACAGGCATGGAAGGGCATATGTTGAAAATACAGAAATTAGCATTGCTGCGGATCCGGTTGTTCAGTACATGACGAAAGAACAAGTAGAGAAAGCCATTACCAGGACACGCAAAAAAATGGAAGAAGCGGTTAAAGAGCTCGATTTTATTGAAGCTGCACGATGTAGGGATGAGTTGTTTGGGCTGGAGGCAAAGCTGAAAGAGGTGTAGAATTTTGAATGCTAATTATATGAATATCAAATTCAAATTTGAGTTTCCTTAGAAAAGTAATTAAAAAAATAAATTTGGGCTAAAGCCCCAATAGTTCGTAGCATGACTTACCCCGGACTTAAGTCCGGGGTAATTGATAACCTATATGTTATTGGACTTTAGTCCAAAACCTTTACTATTTAGAGTACTCAAACTCAAAACTATACATTTAAACCATGGCAAAAAATACATCACCAAAAATCGACTTTGATCAATTATTGAAACTTTGCATCAAGGCTTCTTTTGATGCAGGAAATGAAATATTGCATTTTTACAATACAAGCTTCGATGTTGAAATAAAGAGTGATAACAGCCCTTTGACAAATGCCGATAAGGCAGCCCATAATGTAATCGCAAAAGCACTTGATTCAACAAATATTCCTGTACTCAGCGAGGAGGGAAAATCCATCCCTTACGAAACCAGGAAAAACTGGGAATACATGTGGATTGTTGACCCACTGGATGGTACCAAAGAATTTATCAAACACAACGACGAATTTACTGTAAACATCGCCTTGGTGCACAATGGCCGGCCAATTATGGGAGTTGTTTATTGTCCTCCGTTAAAATGGATGTACTTTGCAGCAGAAAACGGAAAGGGTGCCTGGAAATCGATTGTTGATAGTTACGAATCAATTGATGTGGAGCAGGTGATGAAACAGGCTGTTCAAATTCCTGTCATCAACAAGAACAGAAAATTCACAGTTGTTGCCAGCCGTTCGCACATGAGCCCCGAAACTGCCGAGTTTATCGATGATCTAAAAGTAGAACATGGCGATATTAAATTGATCTCGAAAGGCAGTTCACTAAAACTCTGTGAAGTTGCGGAAGGTAGTGCCGACATCTATCCCCGCTTCGCCCCTACCAGCGAATGGGACACTGCAGCAGCACACGCCATTGTAAGTATTTCCGGTGGAGAAGTTATCCACGCGCTTACCAAAAAGCCCATCGTTTACAATAAGGAGGATATCTTGAATCCATGGTTTATTGTGAGGAGGAAGTTGTAAGTTGTGAATTTTGAATGTTGGATTGTGAAAAGAAGTAAACTTTTCACTACTGTCCGGGTAAAAATAACAGGTTCCTTGCCGCACGTGCGGCATTGGAATGATAAACGGGAATAGATTTCTCCCTGTGGTCGAAAAGACAGGGCTTCATTTGTGGTGTATGAGTAGAGGAACACCGGGCGCAGAGCGCCCGGTGTTCCTCTACTCCCAACTAAATTATTGCCCTGTCTTTTCGATGGAGCGCAGCGACTGAGAAATCTATTTTAGCATTTGTAATCAAATTGTTACAAAAACTTGTCATGAGTAACGCAACAGCCTGCCCCGATACTTCCGGGAAGTGAAGTAAAGAATCTTTTTTGTCTTGTTATCATTTTTTCTATCTTTACCCCACTGAAAATTCGACTCAGCTATGGTGACAAAATCAAAAAAAAACATTTCCTCACTTAAACCGAAGAACTAACTTCAACAGACGCAGGAGGTAATCTATGAAAAAACTGATTTTTATTTTCTCATCACTTTTTCTTTGCTCCTTATTCACTTTTGGCCAATTACAAATCAACTGGCAACAATCCTATGGTGGTTCCGAATATGAAAATGCAGCAAGCACTATCCAAACCGAAGATGGTGGCTACTTTGTGCTTGGGGCTTCAGCTTCCATCGATGGCCATATTAGTAACAATATTGGGAATGGTGATTATTGGATTGTAAAAGTAGATGATATGGGCAATATCTTGTGGGACAAATCATTTGGGGGAAGTTCCGGAGAATATCTTTATGATGGCTTTTATGCTGCCAATAGCAATGATATTTACCTTGTTGGGCACAGCGGATCTACGGATGGTGATATTTCATTCGACCCTTATTCTGGCGAGACCAACATTTGGGCAGTACGAATAAATAACAATGGTGATATTATCTGGGACAGAAAAGTGGGGAGCCCTATTGGACTTATTTACGAAAAGTGGGGAAGCCCAACCAATGACGGAGGGGTGATTTGTGCGGCACAAGCTGATTATCAAGGAGGTGATATTACTACTTATTATGGATTTTATGATGCATGGATAATTAAACTTAATAGCCTTGGAGAAACCGAATGGGATTTTACTATGGGCACGTCTTCTTTGGAGGCTATAAACGAAATTGTGCAGACCAGTGATGGAGGGTATGTTGCCGCAATTTATGGCTCACCAACCGGAACGGATGGTAATATCGACTGTGAGTGTATCAATTATAGTGTTGATGCCATTGTTTATAAAATTGATGCCAATGGAAACGGAGAATGGAACAGATGTTATGGTGGCAGCCAGGATGATGGCATCAGTACAATACTTGAAACAGAAGATGGTTATTTGGTAGCTGGAGTTAGCGAATCAAATGACGGGGATTTAGAAGGCTCAGGCTGGCATGGCGATTATGATATTTGGCTTTTTAAGATTGATTTATCAGGAAATATTATCTGGTCGAAATGTTATGGTGGCACCAACTATGATTCCCCAAGAGAAATATTTGAAACAGTGGACGGTGACTTTATTATTTTTAGCATTACCCATTCATTTAATTGCGATGTAATAGGCAATCCCTCGATGGATGAATTTAATCCTTCAATTTGGGTATTCAAAATCGATACTGATGGAAACCTGCTTTGGCAGCAATGTATTGGTGGCCGCGCAACCGAAAGGGTCCATGGTGTAACGCAACTTCCAAATAACAACTATGCTGTAGCGGCTGAAACTAACTTTAGTCCTTCAGGGGATGTAAATTGCAGTAATTTTATCCAGGGATGGGGGTCTGATTATTGGGCCTTTGGCCTGACTGATGTAACTGTAGGTGTAAATGAATTATCCAGTCCACGCGAAGTTGCTATTTATCCCAATCCGGCAAGTTCAACTTTAACAATCCAACTGCCCGAGTTTTATGATATCGAGCATACGGTCCTTGAACTCATTGATATAAATGGCAGCCTGGTTTTAAAATTGAACCCTGAATCGCTTGTCTCTCATCTCGATATCCGGCATTTGAAACGAGGGTTGTACATGATGAAAATCCTCCATGAATCAACACTGCGTACGAAAAAGATAGTTATTGAGTAAACCAAAAAACATCAGAAATGCTGAAACGAGCTAAACTTTTGTTCCTCTCTGCCATGTTTCTGTTCACCGCCAATAATTTAGAGGCTCAATACAGCGGTGGAACAGGTACTGAAACCGACCCTTATCAGTTGGCCACCCTAAATGACTTGCTCACGCTTTCTTTAAGTGATTCCGACTGGGATATGTTTTTCACACTCACTGCCGATATTGATGCCACGGAAACCCAAAACTGGAATAATGGAAATGGGTTTTTACCTATCGGAAATTTTGACCCCTTTTTTACCGGGACTTTTGATGGGAGTAATTTTACAATTAGTAATCTCTACATTCACCGGTCCACCACATTGGTTGGCTTCTTTCACAGTACAAATGGTGCCATAATAAAAAACCTAACCCTCGATAGCTTTATTATTGAAGGTTCTGCATATGTTGGTACTCTTGTTGGGGAGGCAGGAAGGTATGATGAAACAGAAATTAGCTATGTTACTGTTATTAATTGCCAGGTAAATGGTGGTCTTTATATTGGGGGTTTGGTCGGAAGCATTAGAGCCGCGCATGTTAGCAATTGCCATGTTAGCGGTACCATTTCTGCCACTTCTGGCGGTATTGCCGGTGGCCTGGCCGGACAAGCTTACTCATCATATGGAAATCAATCAGAAATCAATGATTGCTCAACAGAGGTTCAGATGTTTGGCTCACAACGTATTGGTGGGCTGGTTGGTGATAATAAAGTTCCTATCACCAATTGCAAGGTAAATATTAGCCTTGAAAACACGAATGGTAATTATGGATCTTTTGGGGGATTGGTAGGATCCAATCTAAGCACAATTGAAAACTGTTATGTGAGTGGAGAAATTACAATTAACGGCATCAACAGAGATTACATTGGTGGGTTAATAGGCACTAACAGAAGTTATATTTCTAATGGCCTGATTAAGAATTGCTATTCAAATGTCACCATAGTTGCCCCTGATGGTGATAAGGTTGGTGGACTGGCCGGGAAAAATGAAGCATTTATTGAAAACTGTTATGCCATTGGTGCTGTAAGCGGAAACAATGGTGTGGGCGGCCTGGTGGGGCATACATCAGATAATTCACAAACCACTAACTGCTACGCTACGGGTATGGTCACCGGTGAAAACACCTGCGGCGGTTTCGTGGGTGAGAATGGATATTTCGCTACAATCACAAACTGCTACAGTAGTGGCAAAGTGAATAGTGAGGGATGGTTTACAGGTGGGTTTGCCGGGCTGAACAGAAGTACCGCGAATACCGTAAACTGTTTTTTCGACATTGAAACCAGTGGAGAAACAAGTGGTATAGGAATGAACCACAATGGACAAAACCAGGCGGTTGGAGGCTTAACTTTTTTGGATTTCAATAACCAAAGTACCTTTGCTGATGCAGGCTGGAGTTTTGGCAATACCAGCCAAAACCCCTGGAAAATGGGTACAGCACCTGATGGTTATAAAAGACCGGTACTTTTTTACCACAACTATTTGGTAAGTTTTATAGCAGGTGAAGGAGGAAACCTGGAACCGGAAAGCTCACTTACCCAATTGGTAAACTGTGGAGGCAACGCCGACGCAATTCACGCAATCCCAACTGAAGGTTTTTATTTTGTGGAATGGCAAAACACGGCCGGCGACAGTATTTGCAATGCGAACCCGCTTGTTGTAGAAAATGTGATTAGCGATAGTACACTCTTTGCATTATTTGATATCATAGATGGAATAGAAGAAGCTTTTGACAAAAATGTAAAAGTTTACCCTAACCCTGCAAGGGAGCTTGTAAATATCGAGATAGATAAAATTTTTAAGCTGGAAAAAACTTCAATTGAAATTCAAAATATTTATGGAAAAGAAATATTGAAAATAAAGCCGAAATCTGTTTTCACAACTATCGACATTAAACATTTCAAAAGGGGAGTGTATATCGTAAAGCTATGTTATGAGGATTCTTTTACTATCAGAAAGGTCGTCTTTCACTAAAAAGATACAAACCTTCCCAATGCTACTCATCAAGCATACAATGAACTAAACAATATCCGTGAATGTTTGTTTAGTTACAGAACCATAACTCATTTATTATGAAAACAAAATACTACTTCACACTTATCGCACTGCTTATTATCCAAAGTGCAATCTATTCGCAAACCCACACCTGGACAGGTAACGGCGGCGACAATAACTGGTTTAACACTGATAATTGGGATGTCGGGTCTGTTCCTTCATCTGAGAGTGAAATTTTGATTCCAACTGGCTTTGTTGTTGAAATTATTACGGAAGCTGCTGCTGCAAATTCAATTACGATCAATGGCATCTCTACCATAAACCTGGAAAATAATTTGAATTTTTTGGGTCAATTATCGATTCCCGAAGGTGGTAATATTAACTGGCTAAGCGGAATAATTAACGGGGGTGGTACCATCGAAAACAATGGCCTGATTCAATTGGAAGCATTCGAGGATAAAAAACTAATAAATACTACCATAAATAATAATGGTGCCATCTACATCACCAATTCAAATCAAATCAAACTATCTGGCGCATGCGTGATCAACAACAATGAAACAGGGATCATCGAAATTTTGAGCAATGGCGGCTTTTTACAGGAAGAACCCGGCAATACCTGCAACAATATGGGAAGCATCAAAAAAATGCCTAATGGAAGTGGTTCTCTTGGTAGTTTTTACATGCTTTTTGACATGAACAATTACGGGACTATTGAGATTGACGAAAATCAACAACTATTGTTTTTGGGTTCTGATATAACTTTAAATAATACGGAATCCGGAATATTAAAAGGCTTTGGCGCATTTGATATTACTTCAAACTTTAATAATGCCGGCACACTTGCCCCGGGCAGCGAAGGTACACCAGGAACGCTGACCGTTCTAAATTATTTAAGCCTTTCATCAGCATCGATTCTTGAATTTGACATTACAGGTAAAGTGGCCGGCGAGTTTGATGTTATCGACGTTGCCGGTTTCCCGGATCTTACAGGAAATATTATTGTGACCCTTTCATTTGAACCGGATTTGGGTGATGAATTCCCAATAATCACTGCCAATAACATTCAGTCATGTGACTTTCCCCAATCTATTTCAGCACAATATTTAGGATACGATTACACTTTTGAAATTTCCTGCAACAACACCAGCCTCGTTTTGAAGGTGGTGGATATTGTTTTGGGTGTTGATGAGATGAATTCTGAAAGTATCACATTCTATGTTCAACCGAATCCGGTAAAATCGTTTGCCAATATTGTATTCAATACTTCCAATGAAATCACAATCCCAAACAACAAGCTAACACTTCATGTTTATACTTCCCTGGGCCTAGAAGTTATGGTTATTAATAACTTCACACAAACGAATTATCAGTTCAAAAAGGGTAATCTTTCTGCCGGATTGTTTATCCTACAAATAAAGTCTGGAAATAGCCTTATTGCTTCAACAAAGATGGTAATTGAGTAAGAAGCAATTACTGCTTTGTCACCCCCTGAAGTTCAACATCAAACACCAGTGGTGAAAATGGTGGAATGCGCTGTCCGGAGCCACGCTCGCCATAGCCTAATTTTGAAGGAATAATCAAAGTAGCTTTGCCTCCCTGCTTCATCAATGCGATGCCTTCGTCCCAGCCTTTAATTACACGGCCTTGACCGAGCGCGAATTCATAAGCCTGATTACGTTTTTCCGAAGCATCAAATACAGTTCCATCCACAAGCTTACCGGTGTACCAAACTTTAACTTTGTCTCCGGTCTGAGGGGCAGGACCGGTTCCTTTTTCGCGTTCAACATAATACAAACCTGAGGCTGTAGGACTCGCAGAAAT
>CAZBDF010000022.1:0-18887 GCA_964490385.1 uncultured Lentimicrobiaceae bacterium
ATTTAATCCTTCCATTTCCATTGGACATCACCTTACTCATCAATGCGGTGAAATCGGTAGAAATATCTTTGTCATCAAATGAAATCAGTTGTGCAAAGCCCATCACATTGGCATAAAACTCTGCCCAGATATTCATTTGACCCCAATCTACATTTCCAACCATATGGTCAACATACTTCAAGCCTACATCTTTCGGTTGGTATAGTGGCGCCCATTTTTCATATCCCGGAAGGAAGGGCCCATTATAGTTTTTTCGTTCAACAAAAATATGAACAGTATCGCCATAGGTGTGGATACCGGAACGAACCACCTCACCATGCCCGTCTTTTTCAACCTGAGGCTCCATGTATGGTTTTGCCCCACGGCTGGTGGTCTCTTCAAATGATTTCCGAGCATCATCCACCCAAAGCGCAACAACCTTTACCCCATCGCCATGCTTTAACAGATGCTCGTTAATTTCGCTTTCAGGATAAAGGGCTGTGGTAAACACAAACCTAATTTTATCCTGTACAAGCACATAAGATGCCCTGTCCTTCAATCCGGTTTCGAGGCCGGCATAAGCCAGTGGCTGAAATCCAAATGCGGTTTGGTAATAATGGGCGGCCTGCTTGGCGTTGCCCACATAAAATTCAACATAATCTGTTCCCATGATCGGGAGAAAATCCTGTGCTTTGTTTTGTGTGTTCATATGTTTATTGTTATTTGTTAATCGTTAAGCGTTTCGGGCTCTGGATTTTGCATTGAGTGAGCTATGCTTTATTTACCCTATAAACCCTATTTCCACTATGTACCTTGGCCTACCATAAACCTTCTGTAACTTATACCCAATACCTTCTGTCTTCCGTCTTCCGTCTTCCGTCTTCCGTCTTCTATCTTCCGTCTTCTGTCCAATGTCAATAAGTTAAGCGTTTTATTTCCGATTGATGATTAACGAATGCTGATTTTTGATTTTTTGTTAGATGATAGTCAGGAACATTTTAAATTCCCGCACGTGCGGGATTAATCGACAATCATACATCAAAATCATTTCCATAACTTATTTACATTAATCTTCTGTCTTCTGTCTCCTGTCTCCTGTCTTCCGTCTCCTGCCTTCCGTCTTCCGTCTTCTACCCCTACTCTTCAAGCCAACTCAGGTAATAATCCTTGTCTTCAATCTGAAGCGCATCTTCGGTGATCTTTAGCGGCTTAAAAGTATCCACCATCACGGCCAGTTCGCCAGTTTCTTTTTTACCAATACTTTTTTTGATGGCTCCCGGATGTGGGCCATGCACAATTCCTGTCGGATGCAAAGTGATCATCCCTTTCTCGACATGTTTACGGCTCATAAAATCACCATCCACATAATAAAGCACCTCATCCGAATCTACATTGCTGTGATGGTACGGAGCAGGAATTGCCAGGGGATGATAATCATACAACCTTGGCACAAATGCGCAAGTTACAAATGTTGGTGTTTCAAAAGTTTGATGCACAGGTGGCGGCTGATGCACCCGGCCGGTTATAGGCTCAAAATCGAAAATGGAAAAGGCAAAAGGATAATGACATCCATCCCAGCCAATCAAATCGAAAGGATGGCTTTGAAAATGATATGGAAATATTTGGTCATCGCGCTTAATCTTCACTAAAAAATCACCTTTCTCATCATGGGTTTCAAGGTGTGCAGGCTTGCGGATATCGCGCTCACAAAATGGCGCATGTTCCATCAACTGGCCCGACTTGTTCATATATCTCTTCGGGAAACGCAGTGGTGTAAACGATTCCACTATAAACAACCTGTTATCGCTGGTTTTGAATTCCATCTGATAAATCACACCACGTGGGATTACAAGGTGATCGCCATATGCAAAGTCGATGTTGCCATACATAGTGCGCAGCGTCCCTTCACCTTTGTGCACAAAAATCATTTCATCAGCAGCCGAATTCTTAAAAAAATAATCTTTCATCGATTCCTGTGGTGCAGCGAGGCTAATGTAAACATCATCGTTCACCAGCACATATTTACGGCTTTCGAGGTAATCTTTTACTGGCTTAACAGAAAAACCCGAAAGGCTGCGGTGCTGCATATTATGTGTAATAGCTACCTTAGGTGCTACCGAATAAGATTCCTCAATCTTAGTTACCAATGTCGGTGGATAAGTATGGTAAACCAAGGATGAATCATCTGAAAAACCTTCAGTTGAAACCAGTTGTTCAGAGTAGAGGCCTCCATCCGGTTTTTTGAATTGCACATGGCGTTTATGTGGTATTTTACCTAAGGTATAATAATGCGGCATAGCTTTGTAAATTGGATTTGACTAATGATGTGCAAAACTAAAAAATACTGGGTATAAAGGCTTTATGTACGCTATTAAAGTTTGTTAATTAGTCTTTGCGAGAAAATGCCAATTACTTCGTTACTTTTGTTTTGAAAACAGTTATTTACAAAAGTAAATCTCTTGGTTTTCAGAAAGACCAAGCCTTGTTTTCGAAGCTTTCTTATCAGCCACCTCAGAAAAATGAGTATTTTCTTGCAAGCACCAATTAGTAGGGCTAACAAAATTATCAACACAACAAGCTACCGCTCCAATCCATGCCGCTTCGAATGGAGCAAACACACCGTAAAGCAGGAACAATTAGCCCTGTTTAAATTCTAATTAAAAAACTGAAATCTATAAAAAGGAAAAACCTATCGCTTGCTAAAGTCCGACAGATTGGTGCGGATGGTAATAAAGTTGGGTGAACCGTGCAGGTGATATGTAGCCCTGGAATAGTCGATCTGGAATTTATAGATGCGCAAACCAACACCCCACGAAAAGCCTACCATGCCCATTTTATTGTAAACTCCCAATTCCTGGCGCCGCTGGTAATTATATCCGAAACGGATAAGGAAATACTTGGATGGGATAAACTCCCCACCGACAACAATATGACGCATGAAATTGTCGGCGAATTCAGCAAAGCCAGTTTCTTCCTGCACTTCCCCGGTTATAGGATCCACCGTATTGTCAGGGTCGTTGGGATCATCGTAGGACAAGTCCCATTTCTGAAGGTTTGTCAGCAAGACTGAATATCTGAATGGTAAATGCTTCAAGCGTTGCGACATACCAAAATCAATTTCAAAAGGAATTGGCTCGTAATTTCCTGAATAGTATGGCTTTAATTGTGTTCCGATATTCCGAAACAACAGTGACATTGTAAATCCATTTTTTGGATTGTAATAAGTACCAGCCAGATCAACTGCAATACCATAAGACTGGTAACTTTCGAGGCCCGAGTAAATGAACTTAACATTTGCACCAATCGACCACAATGAATCAAGGCTCCTGCCCCAACCCACATTTAAAGCCATCTCGTTGGCAGAGAAATCCCCGTAGGTTTGCCCTGTTTCGTCAGCATAAGTAAACTGGCCATAATTGATGTACTGCATCGTGGCATGATAGGTACCGATACCATTAAAAGATTTGGCATAGCTGGCAAATCCGTAATTCACATCGCTAAAATAATCAACATAACTAAATGCCAAACTGTTATCCATTCGTGAATCGATAATGGAAGGATTGTACAGTGCCTGTGTTACATCACCATCTTTCACTGCAAGGAAACTCCCGCCCATCGCTGCAGTCCGTGCTGAACTCGTCAGGTTGAGAAATTTATAAACGCTGTTTCCCCCAATTTGAGCCATCGAAGGAATGCTGAGGAAAAGGACCGATATAAAAAGAAAAAGATATTGCTTGATATTCACTGATGAAGTCATTTTAAAATAATTAGTTGCAAACGCAATTTAACTGAATTAATTGTTATTCCACATAACATATAGATTGAACTTGTCGCTGTATGGTTGCTTGACCCTGAAAAAAAAGAAATACTATGAACAGGGGGATGGTGGTAGAATAACAATTTGCCCCTATGATTAACCACTTCCCCTCAGCACCCACCGGACTTTGTAATCAATTGATCTGGCTGGAACTCTCCTTCGTTTGATTGTGATAAGCGATATTGCAATTATTTTAAAAAAAATAGTAGAACTAATCAATAGATGAATAAATTTACCACCGAAAAAAAACACTAAAAAATTGAACCCTCATGCTACTAATCATCGACAACCAGAGTGCTTTTATAAAAAAGTTTAAACGTCAATACCTTGCTGAGCAAGACTTTGACTATGTTTTTTTCGATCACAATCAACCCATCACCCTATCGGCAAAAACAGAAATAAAAGGAATTATTTTATCAGGAGGAAAAGGCAATCCTTGGGAACCTTTAAACCTCACATCAAACTATGTTGCACTGATGAACTTTGACGTACCTGTTCTTGGGTTTTGCCTGGGCCACGAAATAATTGCAGTTTCCTACCGGGGAAGGATTAAGAGATTGCCTGAGTACCACCAACGAAAAGAGTTGGTTACAATTACAAAACCCGAAGACCCAATTTTTGAGGGATTAAAGAAAAATGAAGTCATGCTTACAAAACGGCATTCTTTCCATGTTTCAGAAATACCGACATCCTTTGATAGTTTGGCTGCGTCTGACACAAGTCCAAATGAAATAATCAGACATAAAACCTTACCTATTTACGGATTTCAGGCACATCCTGAAGTTTCGGGTGAAGATGGGATGCTTATGGTAAAAAATTTCTTGAAGATTTGTAACATCATTGATTAATTAAATACTCTACAATTTAGAATGAAAGTCGCAATCATACACAATAAGGACATTCAGGGGGTAATTAATACTTTCGGGATGCAGAACAAGGAATTCTATAACGAAGAAACCGTTAAAAGGGTTGCCGACAGCATTGAAAAAGCTGGCCACAATGTAACGGTTCTCGACGGCAATAAACAAATCATCGAAAGGCTCGAAAACTTTATGCCCCGGGTAATGGAGGGCGAACAAATGGGCATGGTATTCAACATGGCATATGGCATTCAGGGTGAAAGCCGCTACACGCACATTCCATCAATGCTTGAAATGCTGGGACTGCCATATGTTGGGTCTTCTCCATCGGGACATGCATTGGCACTTGATAAGGTTTTAACAAAAATCATCTGGAAAAGTAACCAATTGCCCACACCTGACTTCTGGGTTTTTAACTCGCCGGATGAGGATTTAAGTTCTGTAATGTATCCTGTAATTGTAAAGCCTAAAATGGAAAGTGTTTCGTTTGGCTTGAAGGTAGTTTATAATGCAGAGGATTTAAAAGAAGCGATACAATTTATTGTTTCTGAGTTTGATCAGCAGGCATTGGCTGAACAATTTATCCGTGGGCGCGAATTTGCCGTAGGCCTGTTGGGCAATTCGCCTGTTGAAACTTTTCCGGTACTTGAAATTGACTTGGATGGCGACCCGGATGCCATACAAACTGTTGATGATAAAAAGCACAAGCCAAAAAGAAAACTCTGTCCGGCCCCACTTTCAGCAGAGCTGACTAAGGAAATGCAAGACCTGAGTATTAAAGCTTTCAAAGCATTAAATTTGCGTGATTTTTCCAGGGTAGACATTCGATTGGATGAGAACGACAATATTTTCCTTTTGGAAATCAATTCGATGGCAAGTATGGGAGCATCCGGATCATACCCTACTGCTGCAATGGCTGCTGGTTACTCTTACGAAAACTTAGTAAACAGGATGCTGGACGTTGCTTCGGTCCGCTATTTTTCTAACACAATAATGAGCCAACTCCCCGATGAAGGTAAGAAAGGAAAAATGCCCCCACCAGTCCGTATGCGTTCATTTTTAAAAACCAGACAGCAACAAACCGAAAAATTCCTTAAAAAACTCGTCGATACAAATACGCATGTACGCAACGTAGAAGGGGTGAATTATTGCAGTGAAATTATCAACACCGAACTCAGTCAATTGGGATTTAAACATGAAGTGTACCCACAGTTAGAAGTTGGCAACATTATATATTTTACAAATTCAAATATTCAACAGATTGATTATTTGATCTTGTTGCCCATAGATAATCTCATCAAATTATCGAACCATGAAAATTTCAACGAACAGGAGCAGTACCTCGAAGGATCGGGGATTTGGGAAAACAAGGGAGGTGCAGCAGTTGTATTATCGGCATTGCAGGCACTACGTTTTACACGAAATTTGAAAAAAGTTAAAGTTGGGATCCTTCTCACTACAGATTCTAATATTGATGGCCGATATTCAAAAAGTATTATTCAACAAAAAGCCGAACTGGCAGGTAAGATCATTGCCGTTAGCGGCTCATCAGTTAAAGGGGGCATTATTTTATCAAGGTCGGGTTCCGCATCATACAGGTTCGAAACAAAATTGGTTAACAAACACTCAGCCGAGAACATTCCTGCTACAGCCCTGAACTTTAACAAAACCCTGGCAGCCATCACCGACATTTCGAAGAATGACCCTGAGAATGTCATTGCCCCTTATGAAATCGAGTTTAAAAGCAATATCTTTAAAGCTTACGCATATGGCTCTGCTGGCATAAGTGTCAGGTTTAATTCAAAAAGTGAATTGGATTTGATTGAGCAGAAAATCAATAAAATAATTACACAACAAAAACGAAACAAGGTTTACCATATTCAATTTGATGGTGGCCAAAAAAGACCTGCCTTAGAAAAAACAAAAGAAAATGAGGATTTCTTTAATGTAATTCAATCCATTACAAAAAAAATAGATGTCCGTATTTCGAAAGAACACCGCTGGAGTTCGTCGGACATTTGTCATATTTCTAACAATCAGCCAAAAATTGACGGGCTAGGACCTGTTGGTGAATTTTTACCATCTAACAATGAGCGGATCATGAGGCACAGCTTGATTGAGCGTTCACTCTTGTTGGCTTTAGTATTAAGTAGTTAATAGAATATTTGACTGAACGAAACGGAGAAAATGCGAATAGTACCTGCCCTTTATTTTGTATAGAAATAATTTTACAATAAATGATAGATATAGAAAATATTGAATTGCTGTTTCTCAGCATTGATGATTATCAGGAGTTAAAAGAAACTATGATAGATGCCTACACCAGTATGCCAAACTCATACTGGAAAGAGCACCATATCAAATCACTGATCGACAGATTTCCTGAAGGCCAGGTAGTGATAAAGGTAAACGACCAAATTGCCGGATGTGCCCTATCCATCATTGTTGATTATAATAAATTCGACGAGCACCACACCTATAAAGAAATAACCGGAAATTATACTTTCAACACCCACACCCGTCATGGGGATGTATTGTATGGTATCGATGTATTTATTAAGCCTGAATTTCGTGGCTTACGACTTGGCAGAAGGCTCTACGATTATCGTAAGGAACTTTGCGAGCGGTTAAACCTTAAAGGCGTGGCCTTTGGTGGACGAATCCCAAACTATCATAAATTTTCAGATACACTTACGCCAAAGGAATATATCGATCAAGTAAGACGAAAAGAAGCCCATGACCCGGTATTAAATTTTCAAATTTCAAATGACTTTCATCCTTCCAAAATTCTTAAGGGCTACCTCGAAGGAGATGAGGCTTCAAACGAGTATGCTGTATTGCTGGAGTGGGACAACATCTATTACCAAAAGCCAAGCAAAAAAGCAAGTACCACAAAAAAGGTTGTACGGCTTGGGTTGATACAATGGCAGATGCGTCCGTATAAACATCTGGATGATATTATGCAGCAAGCAGAATATTTTGTTGATGCAGTTTCGGGGTACCGGTCCGACTTTGCGCTGTTTCCCGAATTTTTTAATGCCCCGCTCATGGTCGAAAATAATCATCTATCCGAGGCTGAGGCAATACGTGAACTTGCTAAACATACCGACGCCATCGTTGAGAGGTTTTCGCAACTGGCCATTTCTTACAATATCAATATCATTACCGGCAGCATGCCCGAAATTAAAAACGAGCTATTGTACAATGCCGGTTACCTTTGTAAGAGAGATGGTACTATCGACAGATATGAGAAGCTGCATATTACTCCTGACGAAGCCAAAGTATGGGGTATGCAGGGAGGACATCAACTCAAAGCGTTTGATACAGATTGTGGTAAAATAGGCATTTTAATTTGCTATGACTCTGAATTTCCGGAATTGAGCCGGCTCTTGGCGGAAGAAGGAATGGATATTTTATTTGTGCCCTTTTTAACCGATACCCAAAACGGATATTCAAGAGTACGAAATTGCGCCCAGGCAAGGGCTATCGAAAACGAATGTTATGTTGCAATTGCTGGCAGTGTGGGTAATTTGCCCAAGGTCCATAATATGGATATCCAGTACGCCCAATCGATGGTTTTTACACCCTGCGACTTTGCCTTTCCTGCCAATGGGATTAAAGCCGAAGCTACACCAAACACAGAAATGATTTTAATTGCAGATGTTGACATCGACCTGCTGCGCCAACTCAATCAATTTGGAAGTGTACGAAACCTGAGTGACCGACGAAGTGATATCTATGAATTAAAAAAAAAGCATCACTAATCTACAATTATTTTAGAGGATGTATTATTTATTAAACCATTTTGACCCCATCCCCAGCCCTTCCCCTCGAGGGGAAGGGAGACCAGCCGCACAAGCGACTGCAGTAGCTGGTGCGGTGGCATCCTCCCCCTCGAGATAGGGGGAGCTAGAGGGGGCCAAAGGAGGAAGTAATATTTTTGAACTTGAAAGTAGCGGCCAAATAATCACAATAATTGCTAATTTAGTCCACTCATTAAATTGAAATAAGCCAATGAAAAATACCTATTTCGACCTGATAGAACAGAGTTACTATTTTCCGCAAGAGGGTTTCGACCTGCGTGATGGATTCCTCACCTTTCATGGTGTTTCGTTAAAATACCTGATTGAAAAACATGGGACACCCTTTCGGTTTATCTATCTCCCCAAAATTGGCGACCAGATAAAAAAAGCCCGGAACCTTTTTAACCGGGCCATTAAAAACAATGCCTACAAAGGGAAGTATCATTTTTGTTATTGTACAAAGTGTAACCACTTTTACCACGTAATTGGTGAAGCTTTAAAACACAAGGTAAACCTTGAGACATCTTCAGCCTTCGATATTGATTTAATATTGAACCTATACGAAGAGAAAAAAATCGACAACAAAAGAATTGTCATCCATAATGGATATAAAACAGATGAATACCTCAAAAAAATAATGCTTCTTCAGGATGTTGGTTTCGTAAATTCCATTATTATTCTCGACAGTATCAATGAACTCTCCAGGGTTCTTAAACTTAAAACCGATCATCCTATTAAAATTGGTTTGCGGATGGCGATTAATGAAGAAGCTCAATCGGCCTATTACACTTCACGTTTGGGGATCCGGCCCACAGAAATGATTAGCTTCTTTAAAAACCACATCAAGGACAATGATAAGGTTGAGTTAAAGATGCTTCACTTTTTTGTGGATTCGGGTATGAAAGACACCCTTTATTACTGGGGCGAATTTCAAAAGGCATTGAAACTATACATTGATTTAAAAAAGGAAAGCAAAAACCTGGACTCCTTTAACCTCGGTGGAGGCTTCCCTATTCGCAATCACCTGGGATTTGAGTACAACTACGAGTACATGATCAACGAAATAATTACAAATATCAAAGATGCCTGCACAAAAGAAAACGTAATTGAACCGGATATTTATACCGAATTTGGCAGATACACGGTTGGCGAATCGGGGGCCATTATTTTTAAAGTGCTGGAGCAAAAGCAACAAAACGATACTGAGTCGTGGTATATCATCAACAATAGTTTGATGAACACTATACCTGATGCCTGGTCGATACACGAAAAGTTTATCCTGCTCCCCATCAATAAATGGGACAACGAATATCACCGAGCCAATATCGGCGGCATCAGTTGCGATCACTCTGACTATTACAATTCAGAGGATTTGAACCAGGAAGTGTTATTGCCAAAATATTCTAATAAGGACAAAGAACCACTGTATCTTGGGTTCTTCCACACCGGTGCTTACCAGGATTCGATAAGTGGTTATGGAGGCATCAAACATTGCCTTATCCCATCGCCCAAACATGTGATTATCGACCGCGACGAAAAGGGCAATTTTATCGATTACGTTTACCGTGAGGAGCAATCGTCTGATGAGATGTTTAAAATTTTAGGATACAATAAATAATTCATGAAAACTTTTGGTGGAATAGAGGAAAAATGTTCAAAGTTTGAAGATTCAGCAGTATTGCTCCAATCGATCCCTTATGATGGTACAAGCACGTGGGGCAAGGGTGCCGACAATGCTTTTGGTGCTTTTTTGGAGGCAGCCGAAAACATGGAACTTTATGACATAGAAACGGATTCGGAGGTTTATGAAAAGGGCATTCATATTTTACCTCAAATAGATGAAAAATCCTCGCCCGAAGCGGTGTTTCAGACGGTTTATCAAAACACAAAAGAACTTCTTAAAACCAATAAATTCCTTACTTTCTTCGGAGGCGAACATTCAATTAGTATTGGGATTATCAAAGCTTTTTATCAAAAATATCCAGATATTACCATTCTTCAACTCGATGCCCATGCTGACCTTCGCGAAAGTTACCTGGGCTCAAAATACAAC
The DNA here is from genome assembly GCA_964490385.1 of uncultured Lentimicrobiaceae bacterium. Lineage (GTDB taxonomy): Bacteria > Bacteroidota > Bacteroidia > Bacteroidales > 4484-276 > 4484-276. The sequence continues at coordinate 10,513 of CAZBDF010000022.1, forward strand.
CATGCCTGTGCTGTGCACGATGCTTCGCTCAATACCAATTTAATTCAGGTTGGCATCCGAAGTATGGACAGTTGTGAAAAGCAATATCTAAATAAAGAAAAATGCTTTTTTGCAGGGGATATGTTTGGTAAGGATGATTGGATTGAAAAATCAATCGGACTGATGACTGAGGATGTTTACCTAACGATAGATCTGGATGCATTTGATCCATCGATAATGCCGGCAACCGGAACACCTGAGCCCGGTGGATTAGGTTGGAATACCGTCATCAACTATCTGAAAAAAGTATTCGAAAGGAAAAATGTACTGGGTTTTGACATTGTAGAACTTGCACCTATTGAAAACTTAAAAGCCCCCAATTTTTTAGCGGCAAAACTGTATTACAAATTACTTTCATATAAATTCGCATACAATGAAAAACAAAGGACCGGTAAGTAATTTCATTCTTGAACATTACAAACATTTCAATTCGGCAGCACTTGTGGATGCGGCCATTGCCTACGAGAATCAAATAAAATTGGGCAACAAAATGATGGTCACCCTTGCCGGTGCGATGAGTACAGCCGAGCTTGGAAAATCCTTTGCCGAAATCATCAGACAGGGCAAAGTGCAAATTATTTCGTGTACCGGCGCCAACCTCGAAGAAGACTTGATGAACCTGGTAGCGCATTCTCATTACAAAAGGGTTCCTGGGTACCGCGACCTGACCCCAAAGCAGGAATGGGATTTACTTGAAAAAGGTTTAAACAGGGTTACAGATACTTGCATCCCGGAAGATGAAGCTTTCAGGAGGTTACAAGAACATATTTTTAAAATCTGGAAAGATGCCGAAGCAAAAGGTGAACGCTATTTTCCGCATGAATTTATGTATAAACTTTTGTTGTCGGGAGTCTTAGAACAATACTACGAAATCGACCCAAAGAATAGCTGGATGCTGGCTGCCGCCAAAAAGAACCTGCCCATTGTTGTGCCCGGCTGGGAAGACTCGACCATGGGAAATATTTTTGCTTCCTATTGCATCAAAGGCGAGCTAAAGCCATCGACCATGAAATCGGGGATTGAGTACATGACCTTTCTTGCCGACTGGTACACCGAAAATACCAAGGAAAACGGAATTGGATTTTTCCAGGTTGGCGGGGGCATTGCAGGCGACTTCCCCATTTGTGTGGTCCCTATGCTATACCAGGATTTAGAAAGAACAGACACCCCATTCTGGAGTTACTTTTGTCAGATCTCTGATTCAACAACAAGCTATGGGTCTTACTCCGGTGCTGTTCCAAACGAAAAAATCACCTGGGGAAAACTCGATATCAACACCCCAAAATTCATTATCGAATCGGATGCAACAATCGTTGCACCGCTGATATTTGCTTATTTATTAGATTGGTAATTATTAAAATAAATAAAAAAGCCTTATGGATAATAAACTCAGAGTTGTTCTAGATTACGAAAAGTTAAGCGACGAACTGAAGGAACAGATTAAACTGGTTTATCCTGATGGATTTAGCCAGCACTTAATTAAATTTAAGAACAGCAAGGGAGAGAGCGTAAGCGCCCTCAGATTTGAAACTTTCGAAAAGATTTACCTTGTGCGGATGTCGGTTCAAAAAGCCATTCAATTGATCGAGGATGATAACGATTATGATGATGATGGCTCACTTAAAGAGCATATCAAAGAAAAGTATGCTGATGAGTATTCAGAAATAGAATATTTATCGGAAAATGAAAATTACGAGGGAGATGATGAGGATGATGAAGACTAGGCTCATTGGCCCTGCTGTTATTTTAATGGGTAGGGTTCTTCATTAGGGTAATAGAAGCAATGGAGTAGTGGAGTAATGGTTTGTCACCTCTCCACTTTGTAGTCCAGCTCTCCAACACTCCCTGCCTCGCCGGCAAGGCGGGCAGCACTCCGGCATTTAAGTTGCCCATTTTGATAATTTAATCTCTTTCAATTCAAATTCCTACATTAAATTCATGGTAGGGCCAACGCATTAAATAACTGGCAGCACACGACAAATAGAGCTTCTTGCGGCACGTTCCGCACAACATGAGGCCCCGGGTGAAATGCATTCCCCTAAGGAGTTCACATCCACAAGCCCGTAGGAAATATTCTCAATTCTGCGTTTGATGGTTGCAAATGTACTTTTCCCCAAACTATTCAAAGTAATAAACTTTTAGAAAGCCCAAAGTGCAATACACTTGCATTTTGCGATGACTATGCCTGTATTGTGAAAAAGGGAATTATTTTAATAAGGCATTAAACAAAAAGCCTTTATTAAGGTTATCATGTCAAATTTATTCTTGTGGTTCGGTTTTTAGTTCGTAGCCAAACCAATTTAATTCATTTATTTTGGCACCAAGAATTTCAGAACCCTAGAGAGTCGAATTTATTTAAAGATAAAAAAATACATAAGAAAAAATATGAGACCATACATCACAAAAATCCTGGCCTTAGCTCTTTTGGTTGGGGCATTTTATGGAGCAGGACTATTGAAGGACAGTAAAAAGAAAAACAAAGCAAAACTTACCGAGAATATTCCAACAGCCTTCGTTACACAGGCCAAAAATAAAATAGTCCCGGTAAGTATTATCGAAAACGGCCGCTTGTCAGCAAAGTACAAAATCGACCTTTTTGCAGAAGTTCAAGGCTTAATGGAAGTTACCCCCAGGGAATTTAAGCCCGGGGCAAGGTTTGCAAAAGGAGAAGTGTTGGTGAAGATTAAAAGTGAAGATTATTTTGCAAACCTGCAAGCTCAAAAAAGCGTGCTGCAAAATCTCATAACGGGTATGATGCCCGATATGAAAATGGATTACCCAGAAGCCCATGCCAAATGGGATTTATACCTGAAATCTTTTGATATGGACAAAGCGGTTGCCCCTCTCCCGGAACCCATGTCGGACAAGGAGAAATTTTTCATCACCGGCAAAAATATCTACACCACCTATTACAACACCAAAAATCTGGAGATCGTTTATAGCAAATACATTTTGAAAGCTCCTTTCGATGGAGTTTTAACTGAAGCCCTGGTCACACCCGGAGCCCTCGTTCGAAATGGCCAAAAGTTGGGTGAGTTTATCAACCCTTCAGTATATGAGCTGGAGTTGGCCATTGGGAAAGATTTGATAGATGCGGTGCATGTGGGCACGGAAGTTACGGTGATTAATCCCGAAAATACTTCACAAGAATGGAAGGGCACTGTTTCCCGAATCAATGGCAGGATAAACCCATCTACCCAAACCATCCAGGTTTTTGTTTCTATTAATGGTGCCCACCTCAAGGAAGGCATGTACCTGGAGGCCGACATTGTTGGCAAGGCAAGGGTTGATGCCATCGAAGTTTCCAGAAATCTTTTGATTGACAATGACAAGTTATATGGGGTGGGTTCGGATTCTGTTTTATTTCTGGGAAATGTAAATGTGGTACATAAATCGCGCTCAAAGGTTATTGTGCAGGGCATTGATGATGGTTCGTGGTTGCTAACTAAACCAATCCCGGGTGCTTATCCGGGCATGAAGGTAATTGTAAAACCACAAATCTAGCACATGAGAAAAATAATTCTTCATTTCATAAAATATCCCGTCGCAGTTTCGGTGGTCGTTGTTGGTTTTGTTTTGTTGGGGATAATGGGGGCACTTTCTTTGAAATCTTCCTTTTTCCCACTCAACGAATCCCGAAACATTAATATCAGCATCAATTACCCCGGGGCTTCGCCTGCCGAAATGGAAGAGGGGATTGTACTGAAAATCGAGGATAACCTAAAAGGCCTGGTTGGAGTAGATCGCTTCACATCTACCTCCAGCGAAAATTTTGCCAGCATCCAGATCGAAGTTATTAAAGGCTACGATGTTTCCGCAGTTTTGGACGATATTAAAAATGCCGTGGATAAGGTACCTTCATTCCCGGTAGGCATGGAGCCTCCAATTATTTCGAAAGATATTTTTAGGACCGAAGCAGTCTCATTTGTGTTGAGTGGTGAAAACGTATCCCTGCGAAGGCTCAAAGAAATGGGCCGTGAGATTGAGTCGGATATTCGTGGAATCGAAGGGATTTCACAGGTTGAAATGAGCGGGTTTCCGGATGAGGAAATTGAAATTGCTGTGAATGAGGATCAGCTCCGAACGTTTAATCTTACCTTTCAGGAGGTAGCAAAGGCAGTTTCTGCCAATAATATTCTTTCGTCGGGTGGATCCATAAAAACCCCGGAGGAAGAATTTTTAATCCGTGTTAAAAATCGATCTTACTATGGCAGGGAATTGGATTTTGTGGTAGTGAAAGCTTTGGGAAATGGCGACAAGATTTATCTGAAAGATGTTGCCGATGTTCGGGATAAATGGTCCGAAAATCCAAATCGCTCCTATTATAATGGTAAACCTTCCGTAAAATTTCAAGTGAATACCACCAACAGCGAAGACTTAATAGAGGTTGCCGAATTGACACTGCAGTATATCACAGATTATAACGAAACACATCACAATGTCCGTTTGGACGTTACCCGGGATGCTTCACAAACTATTATCGAAAGAACAAAATTATTAACCAGGAATGCCCTTCAGGGAATGGCTTTGGTATTGTTTTTTCTGGCATTATTTTTAAAGCCCAGATTGGCATTTTGGGTGGCCTTTGGCCTTCCCATTTCCTTTTTGGGGATGTTTATGTTTGCCGGATATTTTGGTGTAACCATAAATGTTTTGTCCCTTTTCGGAATGATTATCGTCATTGGGATTTTGGTGGATGACGGGATTGTGATTGCCGAAAATATTTACCATCATCACGAAAAAGGAAGCCCTCCCATAAAGGCAGCCATCGACGGCACATTGGAAGTGATGCCTGCCATCACATCGGCAATTTTAACCACAATCGTAGCTTTCACCACATTTTTCTTTTTGGATGGCCGGATAGGTGAGTTTTTTGGTGAAGTGGCAATAATCGTCATTTTAACTCTCGGCATTTCATTAATTGAAGCACTTATTATATTGCCTTCGCATGTGGCACATTCTAAGGCTTTGTCCCCCAATCAGAAAACCTATTTCTTTAACCGATGGGCAGATAATTTCATGAACTTTAATCGTGATAAAATGTACGGGCCCTATCTGAAGTTTTTCATGAAAAACAGATTGTTGGGTTTTGCCATTCCCATCTCGATTCTTGTGCTCACCTTTGGGGCCATTGGTGGAGGGATAATTAAATTCACCTTTTTCCCGCAAATTGCCAGTGACCGGGTGATGGTTACCCTGAAGATGCCCCAGGGGACAAACGAGAAGATTACGGATTCTATCATTTCTTATATTGAGGGGCAAGCCTGGATATTAAATCAGGAACTTCAAGAGGAATATAAGCTTGAAGACCCGATTAAAAATGTTATCAAAAAAATTGGCCCCGGAACTTCCACCGCCTCATTAACTATTAATTTGCTTCCCGGAGAGCGTAGGAACTTTCCTTCTTATGTAGTCTCAACCGACTTAAGTGAAATGGTGGGAGATATCGATCAGGCTGAATCCGTGGAATTTGGATCAGGAGGGAATTTTGGTGGAAAGCCGGTTTCGATAGCCCTCATGAGCAGCAATACAAGCGAGTTAAAATCCGCCAAAGAATATTTAAAGGCAGAGTTGCGGAAAAACCCACTTTTAAAGGATATAACCGACAACGACCCTGAGGGTATTAAAGAAATAAATATCACCTTGAAACAGCGTGCCCATGCCATGGGTTTTACTTTAAACAGCGTTATAAGTCAAATCAGGAGCGGATTTTTCGGCTATCAGGTACAACGCTTTCAACGTGGCCAGGATGAAATAAAAGTTTGGGTGCGTTACGATTTAGACGAACGTAGTTCGCTCCAGCAACTGGACGACATGCGCCTGGTGAATAGTTCCGGTGATCGGGTTCCCTTGCGCGAAGTGGCCAATTATTCCATCGAACGTGGAGAGATTTCCATCAATCACCTGGATGGGAAACGTGAAATCCGGGTTGATGCGGATATGAAAGACCCGAGTACAAGTGCTACCGATATGATGGCTGATATTAAAGCCGATTTGCTTCCAACAATGAAGGAAAGATACCCCGGCGTTAATGCTATCTTTGAAGGTCAAAACCGGGAAGCTGAAAAAACCGCAGGTTCTGCAGCCGCAGTATTACCTGTGATTTTATTTTTAATTTTTGTAATTATTGCTTTTACATTCCGATCCTTCGATCAGCCCATCGTACTGATATTAATGGTTCCCTTTTCCCTTATTGGTGTGGCATGGGGGCATTGGATCCATGGCTTTCCCATTAATGTGTTAAGCTTTTTGGGTATCATCGCCCTGATAGGAATTATTGTAAATGATGGTTTGGTGTTGATTAGTAAACTCAATATTTACCTAAAATCCGGGATGAAATATAATGATGCCTTAGTTGCTGCAGGTAAATCCCGGTTTAGGGCGATTTTCCTAACCACCATCACCACCATTGCAGGATTGTCCCCACTCATCTTTGAAACAAGCCGCCAAGCCCAATTCTTAATTCCGATGGCCATTGCCATTGCTTATGGAATTGCTTTGGCTACGGTATTAACCCTGGTTATGCTCCCGTTGATGCTCAAATTAAGCAACGATTTAAAAGTACTTTGGCGTTGGTACACTACCGGCAAAAAACCAAGTTCAGAAGAAGTAGAAGGTGCCGTTATCGAATTAAAATCTGATAAGTATGTTTAATAAAATATTTCAAATTTCGCTTTGCTTACTGATTCTGTTCACTACGTTTTCAGCCAATGGCCAGGAGCTGCTTCAAAAAGATGAAGCCGTTAAAATTGCCATGGAAAATAATTTTGATATTCAAATATCAAATAATAATATTGAAGCTGCAGAGAACAATGCAAGTATCCAAAATAGCAACTATCTACCTTCTTTTTCAGGGAATGCCGGAGCAAATTATTCAAATTCAAATGGGACCATTGTTCAGAAATCCGGAGAAGAGGAAACAATTTCGAACAACGAAACTACAGGCTATAATGCATCCGTAGGTTTTCAATACACCATTTTTGATGGGTTTGGCAGATCCAATACCTACAAAATACTTCAGGAAAACTACAACATATCCAAACTTCAGGCACGTCAGATGGTTGAATATACAATTCTGGATATTTTTAATTCCTACTATGAGGTGGCGCGATTAACGCAGGATGTAGAAAACCAGAAAGAGACCATGAACATTTCGAGGGTGCGGTTGCAACGCGCCAAATATAGTGTTGAATACGGTCAGGGATCACAGTTGGATATTTTAAATGCTGAGGTGGATTATAACAACGACAGCATCACTTACTTAACCAACACACAATCGCTGGCCAACGAAAAAAGGACCCTGAACCTTTATTTAGGTAGGGATGTAAATATCGAATTTGCTGTGGATACATCATTGAGCTATGCTACGGATTTATATTTGGAAGGCTTATTGGCCCATTCAATCGAAAATAATGTAACGCTTCTTCAACAGCAAAGCGCACTTAAAAATGCTGAGCATAACATTAAGGCAACATCGTCGAATACAATACCAAAGTTAAGTGTAAACGGGAGCTATGGCTGGAGCGAAAACCATTTGGGTGTTACTTCAATCCTGGACAAAACAAGCGGAGTAGGCCCAAGCCTTGGAGCTTCGCTCAGTTGGAATATTTATGATGGGGGTTCTACGCGAATGAGGAAGCAAAATTCAAGGATTGCCCTTGAGAATCAATCTATATCCCTGGAAAAAGAGCGCTTAAATATCGAACGAAATCTGAGCAATGCATGGACAGCTTACCAAACTGCTTTATTTATAAAAGATGCACAAGGCAAAAACCTGGAGACTGCACAAACAAATTTCGACCGAAGTGCGGATACATACAAATTGGGACAGATTTCGAGTATTACTTTTAGGCAGGCCCAATTGAATTTATTGGTGGCACAACTGTCGTTAAATCAAGCAAAGTATTCGGCAAAAAACGCGGAATTGTTCCTCTTACAAATCAGTGGAAATTTAAGTCAGGCAACTTTTTAGTAAACTGTGTGGGTGTGTTTTTAACCATCCCAAAGATTAAGCTTAAGTATGCCAAAGCCTACAGGTGCATTTTAAATAACAATTGGCATTACTCCTTTGCTGATGTGTGAGGGGATAGGGAATGCCTCCACTCAACCTTTATTAAGGCCTCTTGTAGGGACTTTTTTTTGTCATTTCTTGGCTTTGAATGAAAAACATTTATTAAGTTTGCTAAAATGAATGTAAAGACCTTCATGAAATACGAACATATTGTCTGGATAATCACCTACATTGGTCGATTATACGTACAAATTGTAGTGATAAAAACAAGTTACAGTGCATGGTCGAAAAGTCTTTAGCCATAGTTCTTTGAAGAAGTGGGCGG
>CAZBDF010000023.1:0-1952 GCA_964490385.1 uncultured Lentimicrobiaceae bacterium
CTGGCGGACATTGAAACGTCAAAATAACCCGAACCCTCACGATTAACATGACACTAGCCCTCTCCTGATAGAATAAACCTAAATTAGCCCTCTCGTCCCAGCACAATCAATAAACTTGTACTTTTACATTTCATTGTTTTCTACATTGAATATACAATTTTAGAATTCAAGTAGTCGATGTACTTAAGTCAAACTAATGAAACGCCGTAACATTAACCAATCTAAAGCACCTTCAACTGATAAGGGTTTTTCAGTAAACTCCTTTCTCAGTAAATTGATGGCAAAAGATGAGGTAAAAGAAATTGCCGGAAAACATTTCTCTTACGAGAAAATGGTGCGCCTTGGATGCCCGGCACACAATTGTGGTGGGAGATGTTTACTGAAGGTTTATATTAAAGAAGGAATGATCATCCGCATCGAAACAGATGACCGCCCTGATGACAATATCAAAAATCCACAACTTCGTGCATGCCTGCGAGGAAGAGGCTACCGCAGCCGCCAGCACCACAAAGACCGGCTGAAATATCCTATGAAACGCACCGGCAAGCGGGGCGAGGGAAAGTTTGAAAGAATTTCGTGGGACGAAGCCACCAGCATGATGGCCGAGAGACTAACCCACATCAAGGAGAAATATGGAAACTCAGCTTTATACATTCCATACGGCACTGGCAGCTACAACCAGATAAACGGCATCTGGCCAGCAAGAAGACTACTCAATTTATTTGGCGGATATCTGGGTTATTACAATTCCTACAGTTGGGCATGTATCAGCAAAGCCACGCCCTATGTTTATGGCACCAACATCACCGGAAACCAGCGGCAGGACTGGGTCAACTCAAAATACATCATCATGTGGGGATGGAACCCTTCCGAAATGCGTGATGGCACTAACAGCGAATATTTCGTAAAAAAAGCGAGGGAGAATGGTGCCAGGGTAATATGCATCGACCCACGGATGACATTGAGTGCTGTTTCGCTGGCTGACGAATGGATCCCCATCCGCCCGGGAACCGACAACGCCATGATGGACGCAATGGCGTATGTAATGATAATTGAGAATCTGTACGACCAGGATTTCGTCAAAACACACTGCATCGGATTCGACAATACCCAAATGCCGGAAGGGCTGGAAAAAGAAGAAAGTTTTAAGGATTATATTTTAGGAACGAAAGACGGCCAGGCTAAAACACCTGATTGGGCCGAAGAAATTACCGGCATTCCAAAATCAACTATTGCACGTATAGCAAGAGAATACGCTACCACAAAACCAGCCATGCTTTACCAGGGCTATGGCATGCAACGTCGGGCTTATGGTGAACAACCTGTAAGGGGAGGTTGTGTACTGGCAGCCATTACCGGGAACGTTGGCAACTCTGGAGGCTGGGCCAGTGGAATTGCTTTGCAGGCCAACGATGGTGGCGCATTATGGTCAATTTTCCCAGAAGGCGAAAACCAGGTGAAAACAAAAATTCCAACTTTCCTGTGGTCGGAAGCAGTTTTGCGTGGAAAAGAAATGGGTCCGGAAGATGGTGTTACCGGAGCTGATAAACTCGACAATAACATCAAAATGATTTGGGCAGTAGCGTCCAATTGTATCATCAACCAGCACGCCAACATCAATCGCTCGGTTAAGATTATGGATGATGAATCGCTGGTGGAATTTTTCGTGGTGCAGGATAATTTCCTGACACCAACAGGAATGTATGCCGATTTGTTACTACCGGCCTGCACCCAATTTGAAACCTGGGGACTGGAAGATGGATGGAAATATGGTGACGACGTGATGCTGATGCCTAAAATAATCGAGCCAGCAGGGGAGTCAAAAAGCGATTACCGCATCTGTGCCGATATTGCAGAAAAACTTGGTTTGAAAGATACTTTTACCGAAGATAAAGACGAACGGGGATGGGTAGGGCAATTCATCGGTGAGTACCGAAAAACAAGATTCCCTG
>CAZBDF010000023.1:2052-14433 GCA_964490385.1 uncultured Lentimicrobiaceae bacterium
GAACGGGGATGGGTAGGGCAATTCATCGGTGAGTACCGAAAAACAAGATTCCCTGGCATCCCCAACCTCGATGAACTCGAAAAATCCAATGCCGGCATCTATGCTGTGGATGTAACGAAACCAAAAATTGCTTTCGAGGATTTCCGGAAAGATCCGGTCAAACATCCACTTCCAACGCCATCCGGAAAGGTTGAGATTTTCTCGAAACAACTTTTCGACATGAACAATCCCAAAGAAATCCCTGCTGTACCTAAGTATATCCAGGAATGGGAAAGCCCATTTGATGCCGACGCTAAAAAACATCCGATGCAGGTCATCGGGCCACACTATATGCCACGGGTGCATTCAACCCACTACAACAACGACTGGCTGAATGAAGCCTTCCCGCAAAGGGTATTTTTAAACTCAATTGACGCAAAAGAAAGGAATATTAAAAACGGAGATAAAGTAAAGGTTTATAATGAGCGGGGAACTGTGATCCTCCCGTGCAGGTTAACAAAACGAATTATGCCCGGGGTAGTTTCCATTCCCCAGGGTGCCTGGTGGAAACCAGACGAAAACGGGAACGATATTGGCGGATCAACAAATACTTTGACATCAGAAAGATGGACACCGCTGGCATTTGGAAATGCACAACATACGATTATGGCGGAGGTGGAAAAAGCCTAGGGCTTAGGGCTTGGAGCTTAGGGCTTGGAGCTTAGAGTTTAGATGTAGGAAATTAAATGTTAGAAAAAAACACTTTCAAGACCTGACAGAGTTCGTAGAACCTGTCAGAGTCAACAACTAGAAAAATAAGAAACTAATAAATTAATGAACCGACCAGCCTTCTATTTCGATGCAAATGCCTGCTCAGGTTGTAAAACCTGCCAGATTGCCTGTAAGGACAAAAATGACCTTCCACCGGGTGTAAGGTGGAGGCGTGTTTATGAAGTTACTGGTGGCGATTGGGAAAAACAAGGAAAAGCATGGGTGAACAATATTTATGCATACAATGTTTCCCTGGCATGCATGCATTGTGAGGATCCGGTTTGTTTGAGAGTCTGTCCTACAAAAGCGATCAGCAAAAATGAAAATGGCATCGTTGATATCGACCCATCTCTATGTATGGGCTGCAAATATTGCGCATGGGTTTGCCCCTATGGTGCGCCACAATTTAACGAAGAAGCCGGTATAATGACAAAGTGTAACCTATGCGCCGATTATATAGAAGAAGGCAAAAATCCTTCATGTGTGGATTCCTGCCCCATGCGCGCCATGGATTTTGGGGAATATGATGAGCTGGTCCTAAAATACGGCAAGCAGGGTGATATCTATCCCCTGCCCAACCGCCATCACACCGAACCATCTATTTTGGTGAATCCACATCGTAGTGCAGATCATGTTGAATTAGAACGACCTGAAATCTCAAATTTAGAGGAGGTACGCGATGCATAACAATTCATGGTCCTTGGTATTTTTTACTTTGTTATCACAGGCTTGTGCCGGCATAATGATTTTTTTGGCAGCCACATTTTTTATCGATCAGCAAACTTTTCAAGCCATTCCTACGGGTTTAAATTTTTTAGCCCCCGATTTTTTAGCATTGCTTTTAATGGCCTTTGCAGTGCTTTTTTCATTTCTTCATCTGGGCAAACCCTTGCATGCCGTCAATGCCATAAACCACTTATCCTCCTCGTGGCTCAGTCGCGAAATTTTTGCAGTACTAATTTTTGGGATCAGTGTCCTATCAGTATTTTTATTAAGGATATTCGAGCCTTCGCAAGAATGGTTGATACCTGTATCTTTAATATTTTCAGCCATTTCAGGTGTTTTTCTAGTGGCGATAATTTCGAAAGTTTACCTGATTAAAACCATCCCACCATGGAATTCATGGCATACACCAACAAGCTTTTTCCTGTCGGCCTTAATCCTGGGAGCTGCGGCTACTGTTTTACTGTTCCTCAGCAGCATTGGCATATTAAAAACCGGATTTATTACACCAACATATATTTTGGGCCTTAGCTGGGCCCTGGCAATTTTCCTTTCAATTGAAACAATTACTACGCTTATTTTTCACGCTAAACGCTTACAAAAAAGCCCTGCCGGTATCGAAAGAATTTCATTCAACACTGGAAAATACCACACCCTGCATTTGATCAGGATTTTCATCCTTTTCGTTGCACTGTTTTTTACATTGTATTTCATCTTCCGCCTACCGGTAATTTCTGATAACTTCCAGGCACATATCCGTTTTTTTGCAATGATTTTTTCTTTGATTGTTATTGAGGAAATCATTGGGAGATCTCAGTTTTATGCAAGCTATTATAGGGTTGGGGTCTAATGCAATCATTGGGTTAATTAGAACAGGAATCAAAACCAAATACTACAAATTGAAAAATCCATTTACAAATAGAGACAAGGCATGCCTTGTCTCTTCGTAATGAAAAAACAACAAAATGGAATTACTGTTAGCCATCGATCTTGGAGTAAAAGCAGGCCTGGCCATGTACAGTTCGGGAGGAAGGTTATTGTGGTATCGATCGCATAATTACGGCAGTAAATCCAGGTTAAAAAAAGCCATTCCAAATTTATTGGCCGACGAAGATTTAAGATACCTCGTTATTGAAGGCGGTGGCCCATTGCTGAAAATGTGGACTCAGGAAGCGGAGCGTAAAAACATTGAACTTATAACAACTATGGCTGATGATTGGCGAAAGGATATTTTACTGAACAGAGAACAACGCAGTGGTAAGGATGCCAAACAAAATGCAATAACCTACGCCCTCCTGGTCATCAACCATATGGCCGAAAACCGCGCCACCTCACTCACCGACGATGCTGCCGAAGCAATACTTATTGGACTATGGGGAATGCAAAAAGTTGGTTGGATTAGGGATGTGGGGGCTCTTATTAAATGAGAAAATGTGGCAATGTGGCAATGTGGCAATGATGAAATGATAAAATGTTGAAATGTTGAAATGTTGAAATGTTGAAATGTTGAGCGAAGCGCCTGTCCCTTTCGTATGGGGAAATCCCGCCGCTGCGGGGATAAAATTAGTGAATGATAAAATGAGAGAATGTGGCAATGAATAAATGTAGCATAAAAGGGATGGCAGCCCTGGCACTGCAAAACAATAAATGAGAATGATGGTGATTGATTACTTAAAAGTTGAAAACCTGGGAAATGAGGCAATTTTTAAATGGGTGAAGCATAAATTCCTATCTGGCATATTTTTCCCAAATATTTACTTGAGCCTATATTTTAGTTTCGGATTTAGGCTGGTTTCCCGAGGGGCATCAACAATTCATTCTTCACTTCTTCCCATAGAAATCCTTTATCAACACCGCTTTTTAAGTCATTGGAAATTCGATCGCGTGAAACAATGAAACTTTCATCCTTCCACCATTCATCAATCATATTCAGGTCACTTTCAATGATCGTATAAATTGCCCTTACCTTTTTTTCATCTGCAACCTTAATATATTCTTGAAGTTTTTCTCTGATTGCTGTGGTATTCATCGCTTTATTTTTTTTGTAAAGATAGTTTGATTTTCCTAACCAGAGGCTGCATAAAAATTTGTAACAATTTGTATTTTATACCATTACATAAATAATGTTGTGCTTAGATGTAAGGTTTTTTGTACGTTCATTCAAAAACCCTTGCATTTAATATCACGGTGCTCTGCAACTTTGTACTACATACCTTCTATTAACTACAAATATTATCGGTGCGCTGCACCTCATATTATTCTTTTGGTTAAACCAAGTTTTTCAAATACTACATTTTTAAGCGGCAGAGCCGCGCAATCTTTGTAGAAACCACATTTACCCCTGAAGTCATGTAAGGTGCAGAGCACCGAAATATTATTATCAATCTATGTCAAACACATCTCCCATCATCAGCACATCCAGGACATTTTGTCAGCAATGACCTGCTGGCACAACCTTTGATTTTGCCGGCTCAAACAAATTAGAAAATAAAAAACCATAACAGATATGCAAAAAGGCAAAATCAATGTTCAAACCGAGAACATCTTTCCTATCATTAAAAAATTCCTCTATTCTGATCATGAGATATTTCTCAGGGAATTAATTTCGAATGCTACTGACGCTACCCAAAAACTCAAAACCCTTGCAAGCACAGGCCATTTCAAAGATGAACTGGGCGACCTGACCATTAAAGTTGACGTGGATAAGAAAAAAGGCACCATCACCATCACCGACCGTGGAATTGGTATGAATGCCGAAGAAGTAGAAAAATACATCAACCAGATCGCATTTTCCAGCGCCGAAGAGTTTGTAAAGAAATTCAAAACAAAAACCGAAGCTGAACAAAATGCCATCATCGGACATTTTGGCCTTGGGTTTTACTCATCATTTATGGTTTCTGATAAAGTTGAAGTCATTACCAAAACTTACAAAAAAGGTGGCCCAACAAAAGCAGTAAAATGGTCGTGCGATGGCAGCCCTGATTATACCATGGAAGATGCTGATAAAAAAGACCGTGGTACCGAAATAATCCTGTACATCAACAAAGATGAAAAAGAATTTTTGGAAGAATTCAAGATTAAGGAACTCCTAAATAAATATTGTCGCTTCCTTCCTGTGCCCATTCAGTTTGGGATGAAAAAGGAGCAGGTAAAAGTTGAAGGCGAAAAGGACAAAGATGGCAACGATAAATTTGTTGAAGAAGAAAGGCCAAATATCATCAACAATCCAAATCCATTGTGGAAGCAAAAGCCAGCTGACTTAAGTGACGAAGATTACAAAAATTTCTACAGGGAATTATACCCAATGAATTTTGACGATCCTTTGTTCCATATCCACCTCAATGTTGATTACCCGTTTAACCTAACAGGCGTTTTGTATTTCCCAAAAGTTAAACGCAACCTCGAGGTACAACGCGACAAAATCCAGCTCTACTCAAACCAGGTTTTTGTAACCGACTCCGTTGAAGGTATCGTTCCCGACTTCCTGACCTTGCTGCATGGCGTACTTGATTCACCCGACATTCCATTGAATGTTTCGCGTAGTTATCTTCAAAGCGATCGTCGTGTGAAACAGATTTCAAACCACATCATGAAAAAGGTGGCCGATAAGTTGGAAGAGCTATTTAAATCTAACCGCGAAGAGTTCGAAAAGAAGTGGGACGACATCAAAGTATTTATCGTGTATGGCATGATCTCGGAAGAGAAATTTTACGACAGGGCTGTAAAATTCAGCTTACTGAAAACTGCTGAAGGAAAGTATTTTACCCTGGATGAATACAAAGAAAAAATTAAAGATACCCAAACTGACAAAGACAAAAAATTGGTCTATCTTTATGCCAATGATATTGATGCACAAGACAGTTACATCGCATCTGCAAAAGAAAAAGGCTACGATGTACTGATTATGGACGGAGTTTTAGACAACCATTTCATCAACCAACTGGAGCAGAAACTCGAAAACACTGCATTTATCAGGGTTGATTCCGATACTGTTGACAACCTGATTAAGAAGGACGATGCTGAAGTTCCATCGAAAATGGACGATAAGCAAAAAGAGGTGATTAAACCTGTTTTTGAAAAAGTAATCGATAAGGCAAAATTCACTGTCGATTTCAAAAATCTCAGCGAAAGCGACATGCCAGTTCTGATTACTCAAAACGAATTCATGCGCAGGATGAAGGATATGTCGGCCATTGGTGGTGGTGGCGGTGGAATGATGGGAATGGGTAATATGCCTGACAGCTATAACCTGGTTGTAAATACAAACCACAAATTGGTTAATGAAATATTAAAGGAAGAAAATGAAGAAAACCGCGAAAAATTAGCCAGGCAACTGAGCGATCTTGCTTTGCTCTCACAAGGTTTGCTTAAAGGTGAAGATTTAACCAAGTTCATCAAACGTAGTGTTGAGATACTTTAGTAATATGTCGGCCGATGGCAGTGTACAGTCATTTGTAGTCATTCATGGTCATTGGTAGTTATTGGTGGTCATTAGTTGTAAAGTCAATTGAGAACAAATGACAATCAATGATGGCAAAGCTAAATGACAACAAATGACATCCGCCGGCTGGCGGATAATTGACACGAAGTAAACGCATGCCACAAAACATTTAACATGAACTTTAAATATAAATAGAAAAAAGGCATTGTTTGTTATCAACAGGCAATGCCTTTTATTTTAAAAATCAAACATATTATGAAAAACAAAAAGCTTTGGATCACACTTGCAGTGATAGTGGTTTTCGGATTTATAATTTACGGGAATATTAAGGGCACCTACAATACCATGGTAACTATGGATGAAGGTGTAACTGCTCAATGGGCACAGGTAGAAAATGTGTATCAACGCAGGGCAGACTTAATCCCTAACCTGGTGGCAACAGTAAAAGGTTATGCCGATCATGAACAAGGAACCCTGCAAGGAGTGATTGAAGCACGGGCCAAAGCCACATCGGTAAATATCGACCCCTCCAATTTGAACGATGCCTCCATCCAAAAGTTTCAGGCTGCACAGGATGGGCTGAGTTCGGCATTATCGAAGTTGATGGTGGTAGTTGAACGCTATCCGGATTTAAAAGCAAACCAGAATTTCCTTGAATTACAAACCCAACTCGAAAGAACTGAAAATAGGATTGCTGTTGAACGCAGGAATTTCAATACTGCCGCACAGGGATACAATACCTACATCAGGACATTCCCTAAAACTTTCTATGCTTCGATGTTTGGTTTTGAAAAGAAAGCCTATTTCGCAGCCCAGGAAGGAGCTGAAACGGCGCCAAAAGTTGAGTTTTAGATAAATCAATAATTCAGTATTCATATCATTGAAAATACAACAGATTAGTCATGATGAAATCAGCACGAAATTATTTTACCAAAGAAGATAAAGAAGATATTTCAATCGCTATTAAAAATGCAGAACTTGATACTTCGGGCGAAATTAGGGTCCACATAGAAAATACCTGTAAAGGAGACGCAAAAGATCAGGCTGCCTACCTGTTCGAAAAGTTGAATATGCACAAAACTGAATTGCGAAATGGTGTATTGTTTTATCTCGCTGTTAAAAACAGGAAATTTGCCATATTAGGCGATGTTGGCATAAACCAAAAAGTTCCCGAGAATTTTTGGGACAGTATAAGGGACACCATGATTGATTATTTCAGGGAAAATAAGTTTACTGATGGCTTGGTAAAAGGCATTGCTATGGCTGGAAATCAGCTGAAGTCAAACTTCCCATATCAAACTGATGATGTGAATGAGCTATCGGATGAAGTATCATTTGAGGATGATTTGGCTGAGGATAAACAATAAATAGAAATTTCCTTGTCTAAACTTCCAATTAAAAACAAACAACACAAATAATGAAAAACATACTAATCATATTCCTGGTTTTTTTCCTTAGCTCTAACTACATAATTGGGCAGGACATTCCGAAACAACCTCAACCGCCAAGGTTGGTGAATGATTTTGCAAACATCCTTACACCACAGCAAAACAATGCACTTGAAAGAAAACTTGTTGCTTTTAGCGATACGAATTCCACACAAATTGCCATCGTTATTGTCAGCACACTTAATGGATACGACGTCGCTGATTATGCCCAACGCCTGGCACAGGATTGGGGAATTGGACAAAAGAAACAAGACAATGGTGTAATAATTCTCCTGCAACCTAAGACTGCCAAACAGGGCGGAGAAATAAATATTGATGTTGGTTATGGATTGGAACCATTTATACCCGACATCACTAATAAGCGGATCATCGAAAACGAAATGATACCCTATTTCAAGAAAGATGACTACTACGGCGGACTGGATGCTGCAACAGATGTAATTATTGATCTTGCAGCCGGACATTTTTCGGCTGATGAATATCAGAAGCAAACTAAAGGCGGTAGCCTTTTCGGATTTCTTGTACCCATCATTGTTATGATCATTATTTTCTCGATGATAAATCGAGGTCGAAAAGGACAATACACCACTGGTGGTTCGCGCAGCAGCAGCCTGCCATTTTGGTTAGCTATGGGCATGATGGGTGGAATGAGCGGAGGCAGAAGCGGAAGTTCATTTGGAAATTTCTCGTCAGGCTCAGGAGGATTTGGCGGTGGTGGAAGCTTTGGTGGTTTTGGCGGTGGCAGCTTTGGTGGCGGTGGTGCCAGCGGGAGCTGGTAGTTCCGGGATTTATCAAAATTGAAAATTCGAACAATGGTTATATTGTTAAATTGTAACTATTTAGCTGCTTCCAAAAGCAATAAAAATCCAATTATTGTTCAGCGATTTATTTGGCTATCCAATTAACGAATCAACCATTTATTCGGCCGGTGAGCAGTTATTTCAGGTTTGATATGTTAAAACATGCCTTGTGTGGTACCCACATCCTGAGAGAATTGGAGGGCTTGGCCGAAACCAAAAAAACCAAATAGGCAAAAACATTCAAATATATTTGATGGGCACAACTTTATTACCGATTAAACCCTGATAAATAATTACAAAAAATAAACCTTTTTATTGTAATCACAAATATTTGTTTACTTTTGCACTCCTTTTTAGAAAATAGAAAAAGCTAAAGCGATGAGCAAGAAAAAACTAATAAGTTTTGTTGAAGAACAAACAAAGGTGATTGACATGCCAGATTTTAAGGCAGGTGATACCATAACGGTTACATATAAAATTAAAGAAGGTGCCAAGGAACGTTTACAGAATTTCACCGGGGTTGTACTCCAGAGAAATGCTGGCGGACCGGCTGCAACATTTACAATTCGTAAAATTTCTGGTAACATTGGTGTTGAAAGGATTATTCCTATTTCGTCACCATTTATCGATAAAATTGTTGTGAACAAGCGTGGCGTTGTACGCAGGGCCAGAATATTCTACCTGAGAGGACTCCGCGGAAAGAAAGCAAGGATCAAAGAAAAGAGAGTATAGTTTTTGTTTTTCATAATGTTTGTGTTAACCCCGGTTTTATTTTAATTCCGGGGTTTCTTCATTGCATTCTACCCAACTTCAAAAAATTTTCCATCCTCGGCAAGTTGGGTGTTCGGAAATACTGCCTTTGCTTCATTAAGTAACTCTTCAAGTTTTTTATACCTTGCCGAAAAATGCCCAATGACCAACTCATCAGCATTGGCTTTAAGTGCAATGGTTGCCGCCTGGGCAGCAGTTGAGTGAAATTTTTCGGCAGCCACTATCTCCATATCATTCATAAACGTAGCCTCGTGATACAGTAAATTCACATTTTTAATTTCCCCAATCATTGGCTCAAAATACCTTGTATCGGAGCAATAGGCAAATGATCGTGTGGCAGCAGGGGCAGTTGTAATGTCATTATTTTTAAAAACCTTGCCATTTACATCAACAAAATCAGCTCCGGCTTTAATCTTAGGAATTATCGAAACAGGGACATCCTTGCTTACCAGAAACCCTTTTTTGATTTTCCTGGGCTTTTCTTTTTCCCCAAATAAAAATCCTGTGGTAGGAACACTGTGATCTAAAGGGAATGACTTAACATATCTGTCATCATCCTCATAAATAATTTGTGTTTCCTGTGCATCGGTAAAATGAAAGAAGAAAGGAAAAGTAAGTTCAGTGCCTGAGACTTTTAGCTGTAGCCGGATTATTTCCTGCAACGCTTCATTGGCATATACATGCAACTCATCTTTGCGGCCCAGCAATTGCAAGGTAGAAATCAAGCCGATAAGTCCGAAAAAATGATCACCGTGGAGATGGCTGATAAAAATATGTTTTATTTTTTGAAATTTGTAATGGTAACGCCGAAGTTGCATTTGGGTACCTTCACCACAATCAACCAAAAAATACTTATAATCCATGTTCACCAATAAACTACTTGGGTTGCGGGATGATGTAGGCGTGGCCGAACTGCTACCAAGTATAGACACTGTGAAAGTCATAACCAAAGGGTTTTTGTAAATTTCTGGTGAATCATCGTGCAAGGCCTTAGCCTGAAAAATTCATGAATAAATAATGCTGGCGGATCAATAGCCCCGTCTTTTCCCATTGGGATGCCTATGGCATAAGGCGGGGATTGAAATAAGCGACCTGACGCCCCTTAAAAATTTGAAAAAGTTTATTTTTTTTATTTTTAAACTTTTTCAAATTTTCAAGGGAGGGTATCTGGTGTCAATCATAGACCCCGACCTTCCCAAAGATAGGGATGCCTATGGCAGAAGGACGGGGCTATTGATATTTATACTATCAGTTTTCATGAATAATTAGGTTAGGTCAGGTAATGTGAATAATTTAACAAAGCTCACCGCTGTTAGTTCATACCACGTTCATTCTTTATAACATTGTATGCCGCGTTGAGAATCTGGAATTTTTCCTTGGCCGATTTCTGGATATCGGGCCCAAGGTGGCTCACCTTATCGGGATGATATTTTACGGCCATCTTGCGGTAAGCTTTTTTTACTTCCTCGTCCGATGCATCCGGAGTGGTTTCAAGGATTTGATAATTGTGAAAATTATTTTTGATGAACATCGCCTTTATCGACTTGAAATCGGCATGGCCCACCTTCATAAAAGATGAAATCTGATCGATAAGCTCAACTTCTTTGGGGTGGATTTGTCCATCGGACATTGAAACCCCAAAGAGAAAATGCAACAACTCCAGTTTTGAGGCATAATCCATGCTCCGGCCAATTTGCCCGGATACCTCCCGCAGATCGTAATCTTTTTTCAACACTTCGCGCAGCATCAAAATATTTTGATCGGCCACCTGCTCACCAAACTGCCTGGTCAAAAACGTACGCACATACTCTAATTCAGATTTCAGCACGCGTCCATCAGCTTTCATAATGGCACTGGCCAGCACCAAAAGACTAACCACAAAATCCCCGCTCTGTGTTTGCGTTTGCCGTCCGTATCCCCTGCCCTGCTGATCTCCAATGGATGGCCGGTACTCATAATTACCACCCTGCATTCCATCGAACATCGATCCAAACATAAAGCCGAGCAATCCGCCAATCGGGCCACCCAATACCCATCCCAGGCCACCACCAACCCATTTTCCATATTTTCCCATAATCTTTTCTTTAGTTTTAAGAACGACAAATGTAGAAAAAAACCTGCGACAAAAGTTTAAAATGCTTTTTCAATGTCTTACGCCTGGAGTGGCGATTAGTGAAGGGTGATTGGTGAACGGTGATCGGTGAGTGGTGATTGGTGTGTCTTGTCCTGAAATAGATTTACAGAAGGAAACAAATTTTAGGTTATGAAGGAAATAATTTTTGATGTACTTGGAGCAAAAATGGCCTATAGTTTTTATTAATAATCACCCTCCTATATCTTCATCAAAATAAGGTAATAAGTCCCTCAATAGAAGTATCAAAACAATTTTCATTTTTTCACAATTTCGATTTTCCGAATAATGAGTAGGTCATCACCTCAATCTGACCCGTCCTGAATTTTCTATACAGAGATTACCGAAAATTAACTTTGTCCATCATTATTGTAAGTTTAACTCTGACAGGACCTCCTTGCTCCTCCGCTATAGCTTCAGCGCACGCGGACGTCGGACTCTGTCAGGTTAAAACCACATTACCGATTACTGATTACTAAATACCGATCACCGATTACTGTTCACCGATCAATGTTCACTTCACTAATCCCCATTCCTTGGATCTTCCTCTACCGGAAGTTTGGCCATTTTTTCCACTACAAGGCTGGGAAACCCAAATTCCTCCACCACCCTACCCTGGATCAGATAAATGCCATGTCCACGGAAATTGTATTTCTCCAGTGATTTTGGAAAATGCGTGGTATCAAAAAATTCGCCCTCAACATCGATGAAAGTACCAAAGTGCATGATCTTGTTGCTTTTGGTTTTTACGAATTTACGGGTCACCAATTCGCCAAGCATCCGTACGGTTTTGCCAATATTCTTCATCATTTCAAGGGCTACAATCTCGCCCCGAAATTTAGTTTTCAGCAGGTTGAAATAGGTCATGGTTACCGGAAAACCAATCAATTCGATTTCATCATAGGCATCTTCCAGATCGCTGTGTTCCAGTTGTGGCAGCTTAAACTGTTTACTCCTGACTTTGAACAAGGAACTTTGAACGACTTCCTTTTTGCTCTTCCCAAAAAACAGATGTGCGTCCCACAACAAACGGCTCTTCGATATTTCAGTAAATCGCAATGCCCCCACCCTGATCAGCAGGATCAATTGCTCAAGACCCAGATGCACCCGCTCAATCAAATCCTCAAGATCGGCAAATACACCATTTATTTTTCGTTCTTCAACAACACGTAGCGCAAGTTTATTTTCGAGGCTCTGAATATGAATGAAACCGACATAAATTTCGGCCTTGTAAATGGTGGTTTTGTATTCACTCCGGTTAATGCATGGCAATTGGATTTTTGCTCCGCAACGGCGGGCCTCGTTAAAATAAACCCA
>CAZBDF010000023.1:14533-18611 GCA_964490385.1 uncultured Lentimicrobiaceae bacterium
TGCATGGCAATTGGATTTTTGCTCCGCAACGGCGGGCCTCGTTAAAATAAACCCAGGTATTGTAATAACCTCCAAAGTTATTGATCACCGCCGTCATAAACTCCAGCGGATAATGGGCCTTCAGGTACAGGCTCTGGAAACTCTCGACGGCGTAGGAAGCTGAGTGGGCTTTAGAAAAAGCGTAACCGGCAAAAGATTCCACCTGTCGCCATACTTCTTTGGTAATATTTTCGGGGCGACCCAGCTGTTTTGATTTCTCGAAAAACCGCCTCACGATTTGCTCAAACTCCTTTTTCCCACGTACTTTCCCACTCATCGCCCGACGCAAAACATCTGACTCAGCCAGGTCGAGGCCGGCATAGTTATGACACACTTTCAATACATCTTCCTGATAAACCATCACGCCATAGGTTTCCTTCAACTGGTCTTCCATCACAGGATGCAGGTATTCGAAACTTTGCGGAAAATGAAAACGGTGGATGTATTCGCGCATCATGCCCGACTTTGCCACGCCCGGCCTCACGATTGAACTTGCAGCCACCAGCGTCAGGTAGTTATCGCAACGTAGTTTGGTGAGCAATCCGCGCATTGCAGGGCTTTCGATGTAAAAGCATCCGATGGTTTCGGCACGCTTAAGCTGAATTTTAACCTGCTTATCTTTTTTAAATTTTGGTATGTTGTGTACATCAACTTCTTCGCCACGGTTTAATTTGATGATGTCAGCACATTCTTTGATATGCCCGATGCCACGCTGGCTCAGGATGTCCATTTTTTCGAAGCCCAAATCTTCGGCCACGTACATGTCCCACTGGGTGGTCGGGAACCCTTTTGGCGGCATATCTAGGGCGGTATAGCAGGTGATGGGTTCCTCAGAAATCAACATTCCCCCGGCGTGGATACTTCGGAGGTTTGGGAAGTCGATCATTCTTTTTGCGATACTCAAAATTTGATTAACAACACTATCGTTATTTTGCACTTGTTCAGGAAACTTCACCAAGTGATCTATTTCTGACTTGGGCAGGCCATATACTTTGCCGAGTTCACGGATGGGCGAGCGATCTTTAAAGGTGGTAATCGTGCCCATCAGTGCAGTGTATTCACGGCCATAGCGTTTAAACACATAATCGATCACCTCGTCGCGCTCCTTCCACGAGTAGTCAATATCAAAATCTGGAGGGCTGGTACGCTTGGGGTTGATAAATCGTTCAAAATATAAATCCAGTTCTATAGGATCAACATCGGTGATTTTTAAACAATAGGCCACCACACTGTTGGCACCACTCCCCCGCCCCACGTGGTAAAACCCGCGCGCCATCGAATACCTGACAATATCCCATGCAATTAAAAAATAGGAAGAGAAGCCTAGCGTATCAATAATTCCCAGCTCGTGCTTTACGCGACGCATTGCCTCGGGATTGTTTGCCCCGTAGCGATAAATCATCCCATCCTTGGCCAGCTTTTCAAGCAAAAGTTTATCGTCGTAGCGACTACTCGAAAAAACCTGCTTGTTCTTGATTGTTTTAAAATCGAAGTCGATGGAACAATCCTCAAGCAGTTTTTCGGTATTCCTGATGATTTCTGGAAAGTCCCTGAACGTTGCCCGCAATTGATCGATGGGCATAAATTTTTCATCTGTCCTGGCAAGATCAGCGTCGGTAAGTTTTGTAAACAACGTGTTTTTATTGATCGCCCTCAGGTTTCGGTGAAGTAGGAACCCATCATGATTTTTAAAAGTTACCGGATGAAGCACCACAAGTTTCGACTGATCAGCAGCTAAAGGAGACGTAACAAGTTTTCGCAGATTCGATGGCTTCACACCTATAAATTCATTTTCTTTCAACTTGCGTTGAGGAGGATTTTGAAAGGGCCAGATCACGTAAACATCTGTAAAATCCACCGGTTCATCAGGCAGTTCCAGCTTGTTTAAATTATGATGAGAAAGAAATTCGTTTAATTCCCTGAAACCCGCATTGTTTCGCACAATCCCAACATAAAGCAATTGATCGTCCCGCCGAAATTCGATACCGCCAACCGGCTTCACGCCTTGTAATTTACAGGCTTTCACAAAATCGATCATACCGGTGGAGTTGTTAATGTCGGTCAGCGTAAGCACATCCACGCCATGGTTTTTAGCCTCCTTCACCAATTCATCAATGGGGAGTGTGCCGTAGCGAAGGCTGTAGTATGAGTGGGTGTTGAGGTACATGTTGCAGGTTACAGGTCACAGGTTACAAGTTATGAGTTTATGTTTGCAGTCTTCACCGACAATTGTTAGTATTAAACTAGCTATATTCATCATTGCAACCCGGTACGGGTTGTGGTATTGTAGCTTGAACCGGACGAAACCAAGCTCCAAAACCCGGTACGGGTTTAGCTATAAAAACAATTATGATTATATTCTAATCTTTCATTCGATTACAATATAAACATTAAACTAATGAAGGAACATTTTTGTGAAAAAAAATTTGGTGGGTGGTATTGCGCTTTGGAAATAATAGTTACAAAAAAGTGGACATGGAACTGACAATTACAACGAAATCCCCAACTGCTCGTAAAATCTGCTGACGTTTTCGCTGTTGACTACCATTGTAAAAATGACACCAAACACGGCACCCCAGAAATGGGCATTGTGGCCAATATTATCCTTTGCCCGTTTTCCCATGTAGGCTGAGTAAACGAGGTAGAGGATTCCAAATATCCAGGAAGGAATACCGATGGGGATAAAGAAGAAAAATATTTTGCCCTGAGGGTAGAGGATTATGCTTGAGAAAACTACTGCTGCAACAGCCCCGGAAGCACCGACTGCGTTGTAGTAAACATTGTTTTGTTGTTTGAAGTAATCGTAAATAGAAGAGAAGAACACACCACCAACATAAAGGAGCAGAAAATATAAAATGGCCATATTCCCGAAATCCATCTTGAAGAATTGCATCACAATGTCGCTGAACGACCAAAGGACAAACATGTTGATTAGCAAGTGCCCCCAATCGGCATGCAAAAGTGCATGACTAAAAAAGCGATACCATTCCTTATCTTGTTTGATGTAATAAGGGCTGAATTTCAGTTTCTGAAACAATTGCTGATTTTGCCAGGCCATGTAACTAACCAGCGCAGTGGCTATGATGAGAATGATTGTCATTTATCGATGATTAAATTTTCAGCTTATCGATGTATTTTTTTTATTCTTGTTAACGATTTCCATCGCGTTTGCAGCCAGAGACAAGGCATGCCTTGTCTCTACGTGTCTCTGCGCGTTTCTATTGCTGGGTATAATCAATCTCTGACCCAAA
Organism: uncultured Lentimicrobiaceae bacterium; assembly: GCA_964490385.1. Taxonomy (GTDB): domain Bacteria; phylum Bacteroidota; class Bacteroidia; order Bacteroidales; family 4484-276; genus 4484-276. The sequence continues at coordinate 17,824 of CAZBDF010000023.1, forward strand.
CATACTGTGTGGGATTAAATAAATCAGCATCAGCACAACTGCTGCGGCAATAACCCAGGCCCTTCTTTTTGGGTTCTTCCTGACCATAAAATAGGCCACCACCCACAAGACAAATGAAACCAGGGTTTTATTATCGGTAAGATCGCCACCAAATGGCCAGCCAGTCCAGTAGGCATCGAAAGCATATTTTTGAACAATAGGGCCGAAAGTCATTCCACCTACCGTCAGCAAAATCACCGTCCACATGGAATATTTCACGAGGTTCTTTCCTTTGATGAATGCCTCAAACATCGCCCTCATCGAAAACATCATTGCAAGAAAAATGATGATGATATGAGGAAGCAACACAATCATCGGCACAGCTCCTTTGTAACGCAACACAAGTGGATCTTCGGTAAGTTTTACAAACTCCCGACCATCTCCGAGATAGATTTCGTATTCTACCTTACCGGCAGCGGGTTGCCCTGGCAAATATGCATGCAACTCTTCCCCGATTTTGACCATTGGTTTTTCAGTCCATTCATCAAAGCTCTTGAAACGTTTGTACCTGTATTTGCCCACAAAATCAGTTCCTTCAACGTCCACGCTAATATCAGCATCAGTCTCCCCTTCCCAGGTGCGGATTAGTTTATACTTAATGGTTTGGCCGGATACTTCAACCTTGCCCCTTTCAGGATATGTAGGCCCGGTAGTACGCTGGTAATAGGCACTCACAACCATTAACACAAAAGACAGTATCCAGAATATGATTGATTTCGATTTATAGTTCATGTTCAGTTTTTATATGT
>CAZBDF010000024.1:0-10617 GCA_964490385.1 uncultured Lentimicrobiaceae bacterium
CACCGTGGCCATATCGATTATCTTGCAAATGCTGCCGATCTTGGCGATGTATTGGTTATTGGCTTAAATACCGATGCTTCCGTTTCACGGATCAAAGGTGATGCCCGTCCTATCCAGGATCAAACATCAAGGGCTATGCTATTGTCGTCATTAAGTTTTGTTGATGCAGTTGTCCTTTTTAATGATGATACGCCTTACGAATTGATAAAATTTATAAAACCCGATGTTTTGGTTAAAGGCAGCGATTATCAAGCTGAAGACATTGTGGGTTATGATGTTGTTAAAGAAAAAGGTGGTGAGATCGTTACGATGGATTTTCTGGAGGGGTTTTCAACAAGCAAAATTATCGAGCGGGCTTCCGCTAAATAATTACGCGTGGCCTCCGAATTCAAGTAAATCAGCAACTATTTTTAATGGATCTATTATTTGTCAAATCCTGAAGACCCCATCCCCACCCCTTCCCCTGGAGGGGAAGGGAGACCAGCCGCACAAGCAACTGCAGTAGCCGGTGGGGTGGCATCCTCTCCGCCAGCTGGCGGGGGAGTTAGAGGGGGCCTATGGTAGAAGCCTTATGAATTGGAGTTGAAAGTAGTAGATAAACAAATGCGTTTATCATTAATACTATTTTTGAAAAACTTAGTATTTGATTTTAAATTTTTGAATTTTGAATTTTTGAATACTATGGTTGAATTAACAAGCAAATAATAATTAAACTGGAATTATAAATGGCTAAAACAAAAGTTGCTTTCTACTGTCAAAATTGTGGCTACAAATCACCCAAGTGGCTGGGGAAGTGTACGTCGTGTGGCGAGTGGAACACCTTTGTCGAGGAAGTCATCCAAAAGGGGAAGCCCCAAATGACATCACAGTTAAGTGGCCTGGCACGCAAAAGTACACCAAAACCACTGAACCAAATTCAATTTGAAAACGAAACCAGGGTCGATACTGCCAATAACGAGTTAAACCGTGTACTGGGTGGTGGAATGGTGCCCGGCTCTGTAGTGTTGGTAGGAGGGGAACCCGGCATTGGCAAATCAACGCTGATGTTGCAGGTGGCCCTTAAACTCGACAGGCTTAAGATCCTTTATGTTTCAGGCGAAGAGAGCGAGCAGCAGATCAAAATGCGATCGCAACGTGTGGGCTTCGAAAACTCGGATTGCTATATCCTTACCGAAACTTCAACACAAACTATTTTTAGTCATTTAGAAAGTTTGCAACCACAAATGGTCATCATCGATTCAATCCAAACTTTGCACACCGATACGATTGAATCTTCGGCGGGTAGCATTTCTCAAATTCGCGAATGTGCCGGCGAACTCCAGCAATATGCCAAGTTAACCAACACGCCCGTTTTTCTTATCGGGCATATTACCAAAGATGGCCAACTCGCCGGGCCTAAATTGCTTGAACATATGGTGGATGTGGTACTTCAAATTGAAGGCGACAGGAATTATGGTTACCGGATCCTCCGATCGATGAAAAATCGCTTTGGCTCCACATCAGAGTTGGGGATTTACGAAATGCGAAGCACAGGTTTGCGTGAAGTAAGTAACCCATCCGAACTATTGATTTCTCAAAGGGATGAACAACTCAGCGGAATTTCCATTGCCGCCACCATGGAAGGCCTGCGTCCCATGCTCATCGAAACACAGGCACTCGTAAGTTCAGCCGCTTATGGCGTTCCCCAGCGTTCAACTACAGGTTTCGATACACGCCGCTTAAATATGTTGCTGGCGGTACTCGAAAAGCGGAGCGGATTCCGGCTTGCTTCCAAGGATGTATTTCTAAATATTGCCGGAGGCATACGTGTGGATGACCCAGCCATCGACCTGGCCGTTATCTGTGCAATCCTTTCTTCCAACGAAGATATGCCCATCAACCAAAAAACATGTTTCGCTGCCGAGGTAGGTTTGTCTGGTGAAATTCGCGCAGTCAACCGCATCGGGCAGCGCATCACCGAGGCCGAAAAGCTGGGCTTCGAAAAAATCTTCCTTTCCAAATACAATTTCAAAAACCTCGAACGCAAACAATTTGATATTGAATTGGTACAGGTAGCTAAGATTGAGGATGTGTTCAGGAATCTATTTGGTTGATCTGGCTAATTATTTACATATCAATAATATCTCGTCCCTGACGGGACGCGTGGTTTTGTTACCTCGAAATATTCTATAAATATTAAGTCCCTACGGGACTGAAGACTCTTATGTTTTGACAATTGACTTTCAAAAGCTACATTTTAGGGGTAGGAAAGCAAAACAGTATTTTGTACTGGAAAAATGGAATGATTGAAATATCGATGGATGTATAATTTGAGTTCGAAGTTTTCCTATTACTTTTTGGGAGATTTAACTTTAAGCATTGATAATCTTGTTCAGGGGGAATATCTAACTTCGAACGGCTAGCAGTGCCGATAGAAAGATTGAGTGTTGGCAGAATGGAATATTGGGTATAATGGAGTGATGGACTTATACCAGTTACGGATTAGAATGCGCTAAAAGAATTGAATTATTCAGCGCATTTTGATTCATTACTGGTATTAAAGGGCAATAGAAAATGAGAAGAGCTATTCAAATATTGATTGTACTTATTTTCACCAACTTTGGTTTATTCCTTTTCATTGGTGTGAAGCACGATTGGCGCGCTTATCTGATGCTTTCTGGCATAATATTGATTTTATTTTTACTGTTGTCTCTTTATATTGAACATGGCAGGCGTTATTCTTCTCAAAATTTCTTTTACAGGAGGAAGCGTGGAAAGGTGCAAAAAGACAAGGTGAATAAGGACGAAAAACCCAACACTGACGGTATATCCTTCGAATCGAAATACAGGGAAAGGAATTCCGGATTGTCATGGAACCGTGAAAGTTTGCATTCATCAAATTCCACACGAGGAAGCTATAGGAAATTTCTGAGGAGTTTTAAGAAGCGATAATATGAAATTATGTTTCCCGGTTAATTCTGATACAAATTTCATTACACATTACTATCATTCAACAGAAATAGACCTGCCTCTGCCGGCAGGCAGGTTTCTCCCTGCAACACTCCGCTTCGCTTTGTGTTTTGGTACTAACGACAAGTTTTTGTAAAGTATTGAAATGAAAATGAATAAAAAGACCTCCAGGTTTCTCATTTAGGAACATGACAGAATTTAATAACAATGAAGTCTTATTAGCAAAAACCTGGAAGGTCTTCACTAATAAAGCCAACTACAAACCAATCGTTGTCACCTCGAAGGAGTTTGCGACTGAGAGGTCTATTTTTATTACAATTTTTCAGTAATTTGAAATAACTTGTCATAAATCTATCAACCACACGTAAGTAATAAAAAAGCCGGAACAAATCTGTCCCGGCTTTTATATTTAGTTAGAGAATTGTCTATTCGTGGTGTGTGAAATCCATCGCGGCAAGCCTTTGATAGCTTTCATATCTCCATTTGGCGTTCCTGATAGCAGCTTTGCTCAATACATCAGCTTCGGCAGGGAATGCACTGCGCAACGAAGTATAGCGAACTTCACCGTCAAGGAAGTCCTGGAATTTATCCCAGTTGGGTTCTTTCGAATCAAGCTGGAATGGATTCTTTCCCTCGTCTTCAAGTGCAGGGTTGTACCTGAACATTGCCCAGTAACCTGACTCAACAGCACGTTTTTCTTCTTCCTGTGTTTTTCCCATTCCGGCACGCAGACCGTGGTTGATACATGGCGAGTAGGCAATAATCAGCGATGGTCCGGGGAAAGCTTCAGCTTCTTTAAGTGCTTTGAGAAACTGTGATTGGCTGGCACCCATGGCAACCTGGGCAACGTAAACGTAGCCGTAGGTCATGGCCATTGCACCGAGGTCTTTCTTACGGATTTTCTTTCCGGAAGCAGCAAATTTGGCAACAGCACCAACAGGTGTTGCTTTGGAAGCCTGGCCTCCTGTGTTGGAGTACACCTCGGTATCCATTACCAAAATGTTGATATCCTCACCAGACGCGATTACGTGGTCAAGACCACCGTATCCAATATCATAAGCCCATCCATCACCACCAAAGGCCCACACCGATTTCTTGACCAGGTACTGTTTCAGGTCAAGGATTTCCTTGGCCACAGCATCCTTCGATTTAGCGCAAGCTTTCAATACTTTTGCAGATGCAACTTTTGAAGCTTCGGCATTGTTAATACCTTCCAGCCATTCAGCAAAGGCAACCTTCATATCATCTGCAATACCATTTTGGAGTGCAGCGGTCATTTTTTCGGAAAGGCGCTGACGCATTTTGTCAATACCCAACATCATTCCAAATCCGTACTCAGCGTTGTCTTCAAATAGTGAGTTGGCCCATGCAGGCCCGTGTCCATCTGCATTTTTACAATAAGGGGTTGATGGTGCAGAACCACCATAAATAGATGAACATCCGGTGGCATTGGCAATCATCATCCTGTCGCCATACAATTGAGTGATGAGTTTTACATAAGGTGTTTCACCGCAACCGGCACATGCACCAGAGAATTCAAACAATGGCTGGGCGAACTGGCTGTTCTTAACCGATTTTTCCTTGGGAACAACAGTATCTTTGTATGTGATATTCTTGCTAAAGTAATCCCAGTTTTCAGCTTCGTGCATTTGGCTGGCAAGCGGTTTCATAACAAGTGCTTTTTCTTTTGATGGACAAACATCGGCACAATTTCCGCAACCGGTACAATCGAGTGGGCTCAACTGGATTTTAAACTGGTAGCCATTAAAAGTTTTTGGTTTGGCTTCGATAACCTTGAGCCCTTCCGGTACCTTGCCCATCTCTTTTTCGTTGAGCAGGAAAGGGCGGATACAGGCGTGAGGACAAACGTAAGCACATTGGTTACACTGGATACAGTTTTCAGGCATCCATTCAGGAACGTTAACGGCGATACCACGTTTTTCGTAGGCTGTAGTTCCGGCAGGGAATGTTCCGTCTTCGCGTCCGAGGAATGCACTTACAGGTAGATCATCACCTTGCATATTATTGATGGGTTCAGCTATATTCTTGATAAAATCAGGAATGTCGCGTGTATCTTTTTTGGCTTTTATTTCAATTTTAGCCCATGCTTTTGGTACTTCCACTTTTTCAACTATACCTCCGGCTTCAACAGCTGCAAAGTTCATGTTTACAATTTCTTCGCCTTTAAAACCGAAACTCTTAATGATGGCCTTTTTCATTTTGTCCACTGCCAGGTCATAAGGGATTACGTTTGAAATTTTGAAGAATGACGATTGCATAATCGTGTTGGTACGGCTGCCCAATCCAATTTCTTCAGCAATTTTTGTAGCATTGATGATATAGAATTGAATGTTGTTTTCAGCCATGTATTTTTTAAAGTGGTCGGGTAGCAGGTTTCTGGTTCCTTCCGCATCCAAAATACTGTTCAACAAAAAGGTACCACCTTTTTTTAAACCCTTCAGCATGTCGTATTTGTCCAGGTATGATGGTACATGACAGGCAACAAAGTCAGGAGAACCCACAAGGTAAGAAGAAAGAATTGGCTTGTCGCCGAAACGAAGGTGTGATGTAGTGATACCACCAGATTTCTTGGAATCGTAGGCAAAATAGGCCTGGCAATACTTGTCAGTGTTTTCGCCAATAATTTTAATCGAGTTTTTGTTGGCACCAACAGTACCATCCGATCCAAGTCCGTAAAATTTCCCTTCAAAAGTTCCTTCAGGAACAATACTGATGTCGGCTAACATGGGTAGTGAAGTAAATTTCACATCATCAACAATGCCCACGGTAAAATGATTCTTAGGTTCATTAAGTTTCAGGTTTTCAAAAACTGAAAGTATCGTAGCTGGTGTTGTGTCTTTTGAACTTAATCCATAACGTCCGCCAACGATGATTGGTGCATTTTCGGCCCTATAAAACATCTCTACAATGTCCAGATATAAAGGCTCGCCAAGTGCTCCTGGTTCTTTAGTCCGGTCGAGAACACTAATTCGCTTCACCGATTTTGGTAAGGCTTTCATGAAATATTTCGCCGAGAAAGGACGGTATAAATGCACGGCAAGAAGGCCGACCTTTTCGCCTTTTGCAAGCAGGTGGTCGAGTGTTTCGCGAATGGTTGTGGTAACAGATCCCATTGCCACAATTACATTTTCAGCATCTGGTGCACCATAATAGGTAAATGGATGGTATTCGCGGCCTGTAAGTTTAGTTATTTCCTGCATGTACTCTTCAACCAAATCAGGGATTGGGTCGTAGAATTTATTGGCAGCTTCGCGCGATTGGAAATAGATATCAGGGTTTTGTGCTGTCCCACGCGTTACAGGATGCTCAGGGTTTAGGGCATTGTCCCTGAAAGCCTGCAATGCATCCCAATCCAAAAAGCCTTTAACGTCATCATTGGTAAAATATTCAACCTTTTGAATTTCGTGTGAAGTACGGAACCCATCAAAGAAGTGAACGAAAGGAATACGTGATTTAATAGACACAAGATGCGAAATGGCAGCAAGGTCCATAATTTCCTGTACACTACCTGTTGCCAGGAAAGCAAAGCCTGTATTTCGGGCTGCCATAACATCCGAATGGTCGCCGAAAATAGAAAGTGCTTGTGCGGCAAGGCTCCTGGCACTTACATGGAAAACGCCTGGCAATAACTCACCCGCAATTTTGTACATGTTCGGAAGCATCAGCATCAAACCCTGGGAAGCAGTATAAGTGGTGGTAAGTGCACCCGCCTGGAGTGAACCGTGGAGGGCGCCTGCTGCGCCACCTTCCGATTGCAATTCGATAACCTTTACGGTTTCGCCAAAAATATTCTTACGGCCATGCGCTGCCCACTCGTCGATGTACTCGGCCATGGTAGAAGATGGCGTGATTGGGTATATTGCCGCAACCTCGCTAAACATATAGGCTACATGCGATGCCGCATAGTTTCCGTCACAAGTAATAAACTTTTTCTTTTCTGTCATGATTAGTATATTTTTAAGTCCTAAATATCGTTTTTGAAAATTGGCACGAAAGTACATATTTAAAGCAAGAAATTATTTATTTGGATTCCTGTTAGCCGTCAAAATCAGCAATTTAAAATCATTTTAGATTAACCAGGCCATTAATTACCAATTTTAAAAGCATTTATAAAATTTGACCTAATCCTAACATTTTCTATCATCAATTGTATTTATACATTTTCCAAATTAGTATTCATGGGTTCTTCGTCAATAGGCTCTATTTTCTATACATTAATTGCTTGTTATTCTTAATTAAATGGCGTTATTTGCAATGGGTGAAACAATCAATCATGAATATTTTTCAATTGGCTAAAGTTGTGTTGATTTTTGTTGCTTTTCTATTTTCAGCTCAAGTATTTTCACAGGATGAACCCTTACTTGAGTTGGAACAGGAAATGAGGGATGCTACTGTTGACACGACCAAGCTAAGGTTGCTTAATGAATTGTCGCTGGATTACTCCACAGTTGATCCTCATAGGGGAATTAATTTTGGGACTGAGGCCTTAATTTTGTCTAAAAAGTTAGGGGATATTGCTGAGGTGTTTTGGTCATATACCAATATTGCCCGTTGCTACAGTAGCCTCAATAGTGCAGACTCAGTAATTCTTTATGCCCGAAGGGCCTATTCTTTGCTTGGTCAATTGAATGATAAAAATATAGAGTTTCTCGTTTTAAATCTTTATGGCAATGCATTTTTAGATATTCCCAATAATGATAGTGCCCAGTATTACTACAATCTTGCCCTTGATATAGCTCAGGAATTAAACGATAAATCCAAATTGGCTGCGGTATATAATAATTTAGGGCTAGTATATTCCGATCAGGGACGACAGCAAGAATCTTACGAACACTATATCAAAGCATTGAATAACTTTGAGGCAACAAATGATTTAAATAACCAGGCCATAACCCTGAATAATATCGGGATTGTAAATCAGAATTTGGGGGATGATAACAATGCCATTGAGTATTTGCTGCGAGCTGCAGAGATAAATCAGAATATTGGCGACAACTATAACCTGTCGATGAACTTATCTAATATTGGTGTTTCGTATAAGATGCTTAAAATTTATGATAAGGCACTGGAATATTACAATAAATCATCTGAAATAGCTGAACAATATGGCTTTGCTTATGACCTTGCCAGAAACGCTTTGAACATGGGTAACGTGTATGTTGAAACCGGAGATACCGTCAGGGCAATCGCGAGTTTTGAGAAGTCATTGAAGATATCCAGGGAACAAGGGTTTGCAATTGGGATTTTGTTTAATAACATTGGTATTGCCGAAATATTAATTGAACAGAATAGCCTGGATGAGGCCAGGGAATTGCTACAGGAGGTTCTTACTATAATTGAAGAAACAAAACTGTTTGCTTTTAAAGAAAATTATTATGATTTGATGTCTTATCTTGCTGAAAAAAGAGGGGACAACACGCGAGCGCTGATGTTTTATAAAAAATATGAAAGCTTTAAGGATAGCTTGCTTAAAGTTCAAAATAAGAGTGAGATTAAAGATATCCAGGAAAAATATGAAACCGAAAAAATGACACTGGAAAATGAGCAACTACATGAATTGAACAATGCAAATGCCCAGGTAATTCAAGATCAAAGAATAATGGGTGCTATTGTCATTATATCTATGATACTTGCTATGATCTATGCAATGATAATTTTTAGAAGTAAGCGCAAACTCAGAGCTGCTTATCAATCGCTTCAAGATTTAAACCATAAGGTATTGGATCAAAAAAAACAACTTGAAGTATCCAATCAAACCAAGGACAAAATGTTTTCTATCATCGCCCACGATCTTAGGGGGCCTTTCAGTTCTATGATGGGTTTTTTGCAAATGATTACTGATGAATACAAAGACTTTGACGATGAACAAAAGGTGCATATGCTTCAAATAACATATGAGCAAAGCCTTAAAACATATGGCCTGCTTGAAAACCTGCTTCAATGGTCGCTCTCCCAGCGTGGAATGGTTGAGTGTCATCCCGAAGATATTAACCTTTATATGCTTGTCGAAAATCAATTGGATGTTTTTAAATACCGTGCTTCGAATAAAAAATTGATCCTGGAGAATAGCGTAAAATCAGATTTGGTTATTTGCTTAGATGTAAATATGATAACTTCTATCCTTCGCAACCTGATTGGCAATGCGGTGAAGTTTACACCACAAGGTGGCAAAATCTCCTTCAGTTCATTTGAAACGAAAAAAGGCGTGGCGGTTCAGATAATTGATACCGGCGTGGGTATGCCGTCAGAAATCATCCGGGGCTTTGATTCCGGGGCTAGGATTAAATCTACTAAAGGTACAGAAAATGAGACGGGTACTGGTTTGGGTTTAGAAATTGTTAAGGATTTCGCTCATAGAATGAAAGTTGAAATACAAATAAAAAGTAAAAAAGGTATTGGTACAGAATTTATTTTAACCCTCCCCTCAGAAGTGACTGAAAAATAGTTCATCAATTTTCCCCCTATCTGGTAATTAATCCATTTTTAAATTACACAATCGTAATAACACTTAAATTTTTTATATTTTTGCGATGATAATTATTGCTTGTATTAACCATACATATAAAATTCTAACATATGGCCGAATTAAAAACTTCTTATTTAGGGCTTGAGCTAAAAAACCCTATTATCGTAGGTGCAAGTAACCTGGTTACTGACATGGATGCCCTGCAGCAAATCGAGGATGCCGGAGCTGCAGCCATCGTTTATAAATCCCTTTTCGAAGAGCAAATCCAACTTGAGCGGGCGCAACAGGATAACCACATGGAAGAGTATAGTGAGCGCCATGCCGAAATGGTGTCCTTGTTTCCAAAAATAAAACATGCGGGGCCTGAGCAACATTTACACAATCTCAGAAAAGTTGTGGAAAAAATGAGCATTCCTGTAATTGCCAGCCTTAATTGCGTTTATGATGTTACCTGGGTCGATTATGCCAAAAAGTTGGAAGAAACAGGAGCGGCTGCTATCGAATTGAATTTGTATTCAAATCCGCGCAGCGCTGAAAGGCCCGGATTAGATATCGTAAATCAACGGCTGGATATTTTGAAAAAAGTAAAGCAAACAGTCAATATTCCGGTAAGTGTCAAGCTCAGTCCATTTTACACCAATATTTTAGGAGTTGTTCACCAAATGGATGAAACTGGTGTAGATGGTTTTGTTTTGTTCAATAGGATTTTTCAACCAGACATTGATATCGATAAAGAGCAACTAACATTTCCATGGTTCTTGAGTTGCGAAGGCGATTACCGTCTTGCGCTGCGCTTTGCAGGTATGCTCCACGGAGAAACAAAAGCTGATATCTGTGGAAATACAGGGATCTTCACAGCAAACCAGGTGATCCAGTTGTTGCTGGCTGGTGCGGATGTAGTACAGATTGTTAGTACCTTGTATCGCAATGGAATTGGCCAAATTAAAAATATACTCACAGATCTTGAAGCCTGGATGAACAGCAAAGGCTACAAGAATATTGATGATTTTAAAGGAAAAGTTTCTAAGAAAAATTTGAATGATCCTTTTGCTTACAAGCGTTCACAATATGTTGATATCCTGATGCAGGCAAATGACATTTTTAAAAAATATCCAATGAGATAAGGTACACTTTGAGCGAAGTGACACCTGACCGCTACAATTTATTGTAGCGGTTTTTTT
>CAZBDF010000024.1:10717-18553 GCA_964490385.1 uncultured Lentimicrobiaceae bacterium
TACACTTTGAGCGAAGTGACACCTGACCGCTACAATTTATTGTAGCGGTTTTTTTTATGCCCGGGCCACAAATCGAAAGTTATATCTTTGTCGAAAACAGGTAAATTTTTAATCTATGAAAGCACTCATTCTTGAAGCCTACAATCCCAACCTGATCCGTGCAATGCGAAGCATGAAAATAGTTGAAGTGGATAATCCTTTGCCATTTGCCGGGGAGGTGTTAGTGAAAATTCAGGCAGCCCCAATCAATCCTTCAGATATTGCATTTATTCGTGGGGGTTATAACGTTAAAAAATCCTTGCCTGCAATTCCCGGTTTCGAAGGCACCGGAATAATTGAAGATGTGAGCGATGATCTCGATGAAAAATTGATAGGGAAACGTGTTAGTTTTTTTTCACAGGATGATAAGGGTGGTACCTGGGCCGAATATGTTGCTGTAAAATTGAACGATTGTCTTTTTGTGAAAGACGATCTTCCGATTGAGCAGGCCGCCTGTTTGTTTGTAAATCCTTTAACGGCCTATGCCATGCTCGATCATATTTCTGAAAATCAGCACAAGGCCATTATCCAATCGGCTGCATTGGGGCAGGTAGGGCGGTTTGTAAGTTTTCTTGCAAAAGAAAAGGGGCTGAAGCTTATCAATCTTGTACGAAAAGCAGGACATGTTGATGAACTGAGAGCCCTTGGTGAAGCTTATGTCCTCGACATTAACAGCGATGATTTTGCCATCCAATTAAAGCAGCTTGCAACCGACTTGAATGTGACCGCTGCCATCGACGCAGTAGGAGGGGAATTGACAGGAGAAATCCTTAATGCCATGCCTGCCGGTTCCGAATTATTGCTTTATGGTGGTTTATCAGGCATGCCGATTGGGGGAATTGATCCTCTTGAAATAATTTTCAAAAATAAAATCCTTGGTGGCTTTAATCTTGGCGATTGGTTGAATGAGCAATCATCTGTTGAAATGGCAGCAGTGTCAGGTTTTTTGCAGGAATTGTTTATTTCTGGTAAATTGCAAACCAAGGTGCAGTCCACTGTTTCCCTCGAAAATTTCTATGATGGATTGAAAACCTATATTTCGGATATGTCGGGAGGGAAGGTTTTGTTTTTATTGATGGCTCAGTAGATTTTTGGCCTACTTTGATTGATACTCTGATTAATTAGCTATCCTTGGATGTGATTAGTAAAGTATAAATGATTAAATTTGTATGATAATTTACAGATTATGGATACAATTCAACTAACAACTTCTGAGTATAATGAAATGAAAGAAAGGCTTTCACTTCTTAAGGATAACCATCTATTAGAAAAAGTTAATAGAATTATTGATTTAATGTACGAAGATAAATATGGATTGTATCTCAATGATTTTACTGAGGATTTGACGGAAGTATCCATAAGTCAGTTTTTCAGTAATGAGCCAAGCCTTTGGGACAATGTTTAAGCAAAGGGAAATAGTATTGGTGCCATTTCCTTATTCTGATTATTCGGCAATAAAAAAACGTCCAGTGTTAATCATATCAAATGATGATTATAATCAGAGGTTTCAAGATGTGATAGTTTGCGTAATTACAAGCAATAGGTATATTGATGATAGTTCCATTGAGTTATCTGATAGAGATATTGAGTATGGATTATTGCCTGAAAAATCTGTGATCAAAGCACACAAATTATTCACTGTTCAGCAAGACAGAATTCTTAAAAAATTTAGTAGCATCAATGCTGGTTTATTTGAGGGTGTGGTTTTGCAAATTAATAAGGTAATCCGTGTAAAAACAGATAAGTGATAGTTAGCTTATATCCAATTACCCTAATTCAATTATTCATTTTCAAATCGTTTTTCAATATCTCTTCTGTCAGCTCATCCGAATCACCATATTCTTTCCTTAAGGCTGTAAGTTTTTTCATCAGCACAGTTTTTATTCTTTCAGCCTTTGGATCATCAAACAAATTATGCATTTCCTGTGGGTCTTTTTCAAGGTCGTACAACTCCCATTCATCAATATCATGATAGAAATGAATGAGTTTGTACCTGTGGGTTGAGATGCCGTAATGACGTTTCACGCCATGTATTCCGGGGTATTCGTAATAGTGATAATAAATGGCATCACGCCAATATTTGGTATTCCCTTCAAATAAAGGTACAAGGCTCAAGCCTTGCATGTCGCCGGGTATTTCAGTGCCTGCAATATCAAGGAAGGTTTCTGCAAAATCGAGGTTTTGCACCAGGTTTTCATTTGTCGTAGCAGGTTTTATTTTTCCGGGCCATCTCATCAATAGTGGAGTCCTGAAAGATTCTTCATACATAAACCTCTTGTCGAACCAGCCATGCTCACCCAGGTAAAAACCTTGATCGGAGGTGTAAACAACGAGTGTGTTTTCGTCCAAACCTGATTCTTCCAAATAATCCAGCAGGCGGCCAACATTATCATCAACCGACTTTATACTGGCAAGGTAATCTTCCATGTAACGCTTGTATTTCCAAAGCACCAAAGAATCGCCTTCTGGTGCATGTTTCAGGAAGGCTTCATTGATTGGGTCATACACAGCATCCCAATTTTTCTGCTCTTCAGGAGTCATCAAATTATAGTTCCTCTCATAAATGGGGGCATACCACTGTGAGAACTCCTCAAATCCCAATTCATCAACAATCTCAGGTTTTATTTTATTGTCGTTACTCAGGCCCATATGTTCTTTGATGCGCATCTCCGCTTCATGGGCGGCAGTTCCCCTTCCTGAATAATCATCAAACAAAGTTTCGGGTACAGGGATTGGCTTGTTCATAAATTCATCCAAATGTTTCTGTGCCGGTAGCCATGAGCGGTGTGGGGCTTTATGTTGGTACATCAGCATAAAAGGTTTGTCCTTGTTGCGCAAGTTATCCAACCACTCTAGCGCGAGGTCAGTAATCACATCCGTTACATAACCCTGTTCGGTGATGATACCACTGGGAGTCCTGAACTTTGGCTGGTAATAAACCCCCTGATCCGGGAGTACACGCCAGTAATCAAATCCTGAAGGTTGCGATTTTAAATGCCATTTTCCAATAACAGCAGTTTCATAGCCGGCTTTTTGCAGTAATTTAGGGAAAGTTTGCTGCGCGCTGTCAAATACATTTATGTTGTCCCTCACTCCATTCAGGTGGCTGTGTTTCCCGGTTAAAATAACTGCCCGGCTGGGCGAGCAAATGGAGTTGGTGACATAAGCCCTGTTAAAACGCATGCCATCATCGGCCAGTCTGTCGATGTTTGGAGTTTCTATCAGTTTATCGTCATAAGCGCTGATAGCCTGGAAAGCGTGATCGTCGCTCATAATGAAAATGATGTTTGGCTTTTGCTCCATTTTTTTGTTGCATGATGAGTTAAGCATGGCAAGCATTAACAATAAGGTTGTGTTTTTCAACAGCTTAAAATATTTAATCTCCATTATTCTTGTCTTGAATACATCATTTTTCTACTCATCGATCTCAATTGTATCTGTGGAGCGAAGATAGAAATAAATCCTTGTTTTTGGAGCTAATGGAAAAATCTGAATTCTTTGTAATTCCCTTTAATGGGGTGCACGACAATTGCACAATAAGGTTTATGCACGGATCAACTGTAATCAATACTCCACAATTCAACTCTTACTAGACCAATGTTATTAATCCGGCCCCAGAGGGGCCAAATGTTGGTAACTATCCCTGGCAATCAGGTAAAACCGCGCCAGAGGTGCAGCCTGTCCCTTTGGGAGGATTTCATACTCAAAGAGAAAATCTATCGCACCACTACGTGGGCCCCTTCTCCATATGGGCAATGTCTTCCACCAATATTAGGTTCCTCTGGAGCCAAAACATACATAAATCCTGGTTGTTTTGAATATGAATGCAATTTGTAGTGTACCCTTCTGATGTAATAAAATAACCTTATTACTTTTGGATGATAATAGGGCTGTGATTTCGTGACGAATAACAACAATTTTAAAAACTTATACTGATGAGAAGAACTTTTTATTTATGCCTAATGATAGTTTTGGTTGTAAGCACTGGATTGCGTGCACAAGTTTCCGGAACACTTGAACATTTCGGAAACTTTGAATCTGAATTTGTGGATGCAAGGAATGTTGATGTTTGGTTACCAGAAGGTTAAACTGAAAGTGAGGCTAATACATTCCCAGTAATATACATGCAAGATGGGCAAAACCTTTTTAATGCCGAGACATCCAACATTGGTGAGGAGTGGGGGATTGATGAAGCTATCACCAAGATCTCGAAAGATAAAAAGATACCGGAAGCAATCGTTGTAGGAATTTGGAATACGTCAAAACGCTACCAGGAATACATGCCCCAAAAGCCATTTAATAAATTGGATAGATCGATCGGAGCGGAATTGCTAAAAGTGTATGGAGGTGTACCAATATCGGATAATTACCTGAAGTTTATTGTCGAAGAATTAAAGCCCTTTGTTGATAGCGTTTACCGGACCAAGCCGGGCAGGCAGGAAACATTTATCATGGGCTCAAGCATGGGTGGCCTGATCTCGATGTACGCTGTGTGTGAATATCCACAGATTTTCAGGGGGCATCAGGTCGCATATTTCAATCCCCGCCTTATGCCATAGGCATCCCTTTGGGAAAAGACGGGGCTATTGATCCGATAACACTATTTATTCATGAATTAATCAGGATAAAGAAGGCAGGGATTGGATAACACAAAAATATGAAGATCACAAGCACAACGAAGAATACTGGCGCAAGCGAATTGATGTGCCGCTGATGTTTCTGTTGACCAATGATAAGTAAAAGAAAAAGGGCTGCTTTGTGAAAAGGTAGCCCTTTTTCTATTCTAATCCTTTCAATTTATCCGTCGAAGAATTTTCCCCTCTAATGGTTTCACCAAAATATCTGTTCTATCTACTATTTCCCCGGTTATCAAGTCGGTGTATTTCGCTGATTTGGGAAGATCAAATTGATGGTTTGAATCTTCAAGGTTAAACATCACAATAATCTCATCCTGGTCATCAAATCTTTTATAGGAAAGTAGCTTCCCATCAGCAACAATAAATTCTATTTCACCTGATGACAATACTGGATTTTCTTTTCTAATTTGTGTAAGAGTTTTATAAAAAGTAAACCACTCACTATTAAATTCAATTTCATCAAATGTTTTCTCACCGGCTTGAAGATTATTCCGGTACTCCGCGTCGAATTCATATTCGGGCCACCAGAGCGGCTTGCGGCAGTCAGGATCATCACTGCCCCACATGCCCATTTCATCGCCATTCCAAATTTGTGGCGCGCCTACGTTGGTAAACTGATGCATCAGGTATAGTTTTACTCTTTGATAGGTTTCGGTATCGGGTTTCCCAGTAACATAATTTGGGTCGGCGTCAGGTTTCGCGTTGTACTTGTACTTACCAGGGTTGCCAAAAGACGTGAGTAGCCGTGGTGCATCATGTGTGGCTGCTGTATTCATCATGGCATACCTGAAGGGTTTTCCAATTCGATTCCATTGTAAGTTTAAACTGTCAACCAATTGTTCGGCAGAAATGTCAAAATCAGTTAAGGCAAAGAAATATCTTGCGGGCCTGTAAATCTGATAAAACATTACTGCATCAAAAACATCACCCTGGACGTAGGGAGTAGGGTCCATTAATATCTCCGGCCACTTAACCCACCAAATCTCTCCTACAAGAAAAGCCTCAGGATTAATTGATTTTACATACTTACGCCAATCGCGCCAAAATTTCATCCCAATTTGATCGGCCACATCAAGGCGATAACCATCAATGCCTTTGCTGACATCTCCGTCAGGAGCAAGCCATCGCTCAGTTACTGCATAGATGTGATCTTTTGCAGCTTTG
Source organism: uncultured Lentimicrobiaceae bacterium (assembly GCA_964490385.1). GTDB lineage: Bacteria > Bacteroidota > Bacteroidia > Bacteroidales > 4484-276 > 4484-276. Next base: position 16,558 of record CAZBDF010000024.1, read on the forward strand.
TTAATGTCCCCTTCATATGGATGTCCGTGTTCTCTCACCGTTGTAATATCTACCTTTTTAATTTCAGGCAAACTAGCCAGGTTAGCCCAGCCCTGGTATTCAAATTCGTTTTCAGGAGTTGCCGTATTATCAAACGAAGTGATTTCATACCAATCTTTATACTTCGATTTTTCCTGTTTTTCGACGACATCTTTCCATGCCCAGAACTCCACGCCTGTGTGGTTCCACGAAAAGTCAAGGATGATCCGCATGTCTCTTTTATGAAGTTCATTTACCAGGATTAAAAAAAGTTGGTCGGCTGATGTCCACTTCCATGTAGATGGATTAGCAGGGTCTTCAGATGCAATGATTTCGTTGTCACCCTTGGGGTCGGGCCCGAAATTCACATCAATATGCCGCCAGTTACGGACATCAAATTTATGTAGCGATGGCGCATCATTGATGGGGTTGAGGTAGAGTGCTGTTACGCCCAATTCCTGTAAATAATCCAGTTTATCCAAAATGCCTTGCAGGTCACCACCAAAACGCCGAAGTTGTAAACCATCGTAGAAACTAACATTCATATTTTTGGCCCAATCTTCCTGTTTGTACCAGTTGTGGGTCCATGGGGTTACAGTCCAATCATCCGGCACCGGGCGGAAGTCGGATGCTGTCGAGATATTTTCAATTGTCGGGTCATTGGAAGGGTCAGCGTTGTTAAACCGTTCAACAAAAATCTGGTACCAGATTGCACTTTTAGCCCAATCGGGTGGTTGTTTTTGGGATTCTTCGCTGGCTTGTTGTTTGCACGAAGCCATCAGTAAGGTTAACAACAAGGTTATTGAAATAAATAGAAGTTTTTTCATAGTAGTAGTTTTTGCTTATGCCGATGCAAAATAACACAAAATTCCGGATTATCCTATTGGAGATTTTGTAAGCTATTAGCGGCGGAATCTATATGTTATTGCATACATTCCGCCGCCAATAAATTTTTATTACTGGCGGAATCTATGTATATTTGTAGGCATTCCGCCGCCAATAAATTTTTAAACAATGGATACATTAGTAGGAAGAAATCAATACTTTACAGTCTATTTTAAAATCTGAAGATTCTGAAATGTTAGCCGTAATCGGGCGAAGGCGTGTTGGTAAAACATTTCTCATTCAATCGGTTTACGAGAAGCATATTTGTTTCGAAATAACGGGCACACAAAAGGCTTCACTGAAACAGCAGCTTCAAAACTTTGCACTCCAGTTGACCTATTTTACTAATTCCGCTGTGGCTTTTGTTTCGCCTACAAGTTGGGCTGAGGCTTTCCATCAGCTTTCATCATACATTGAGGCTAAAAAATTCCAACAAAAAAAAGTGATCTTCATTGATGAACTTCCCTGGTTGGCTACACACAAATCAGGATTTTTGGCAGCTCTGGGGTATTTTTGGAATACCTGGGCAAGCAGGAAAAATGTTGTGGTTGTAATTTGCGGTACAGCTGCATCATGGATGATTGAAAAGGTGGTGCACCACAAAGGTGGGCTGCACAACCGGATAACGAAGCTTATATCACTTGAACCCTTTACCCTGGCCGAAACCAAAGATTACCTCTTGAGCCGTAAAGTTAACTTAAACAATTATCAAATCGTTCAACTATACATGGCAATGGGTGGTGTTCCACATTATCTAAAGGAAGTTAAGCCCGGCTTAAGTGCAGCGCAAAATATTGATGCTATTTGCTTTAAAAAGAACGGTTTGTTGAGAAATGAGTTTTTGCAGTTGTACCCGGCACTTTTCGATAATTCAGAGAACCATATGGCTATCATTCGTGCCCTGGCATCAAAATGGAAGGGGCTTACCAGGAAGGAGCTTGTTAGTATCAGTAAATTACCTGACGGTGGACGGGTCTCAAAGTATCTAACAGAATTAGATTACTCTGGGTTTATCAGTACTTATTTGCCATTTGGGAAGTCTAAAAAAGATTCGATGTACCGGCTTACTGATGATTATTCTCTTTTCTATTTG
>CAZBDF010000025.1:0-18524 GCA_964490385.1 uncultured Lentimicrobiaceae bacterium
GGGTCCGCATTGATATTCATGGATATCGATTGATATTGTCCAATCTCATATCCAACGGGGTTAAATACACATCAAGCGGATCAGTCATTGTTTCTTTAGGACAAAGTGATGAATGGGCGATTTTAAAAGTAAAGGATACCGGAATGGGCATTCCAAAAAAGGAAATAACAAATTTGTTCACAGAGTTCTTCCGGGCTTCAAATGCGCGTAAAAGTCAAATAATAGGTACGGGTGTTGGCTTAGCAGGAGTTAAGGAACTGGTGAGCCGTTTTGGTGGAATACTGGAATTAACTACAGAAGAAAATAAGGGATCCGAGTTTATTGTTCGACTGCCACTAATTAGTCAAAAGTAGGAATTTATTCCTTAGCCTGATTAATTCACAAATTCAATGAATTTTTCAGGTTAGGTTCTTCTTCCTTATTATTTACCTTGATTTTGTGTGGATTAGCAAAAAAAATATTAAACATTTCTCAGTCAAATTAAAACAAATAATTAACCTTTAAAAAGTACAAAATGAGTATAAAAAAAGTTTTAATCGTAGATGATGAAGTTGATGTCATCGAAGCAATGAGTACCATCCTCGAAACTGCGGGATACAAAGTGATTACTTCAAATAATAAGAAAGAAGCCCTGAAATTAGCAAAAGCAGCAGAGCCGGATTTGGCCATTCTTGATGTGATGATGACCACCCATTACGAAGGTTTTGAATTAGCTGAAGACCTTGTCAATGATCCTGACTGTAAAAACATTCCGATATTGATGCACACATCTATTGAAGTTCTTACCACAAGTGAAGCAAGCGTAAGGGACATGGCAAGGGAATTCCGGCAGGATCCTAAATACAGGGAGTTGCAGGTCATTTTATTGAAAAACATCGCTACCGGTAAAGCTGGAATTGATTATAGAACTGAGGATGGAAAAGCAATTTGGGTGCCCGTTAGCGGTTTCCTGAATAAACCAGTTGATCCGAAAGAACTATTGCAGGAAATCAATTCATTGCTTGGTTGATAAGGCATTTTTACCATTTTTTAGAATTGAGACACGACTAGTGTCATGTCAATTCTGAGGTTTCGGGTTATTTTGACGTTTCAATGTGTTACGCACGATTGAAAATCAGGGTATTGACATTGAAACGTGCGGAGCACTTTCAATCGTCATAATATGTTTGACATAACACTAGTGTTTCTTTGCCATTTTAATTTTGGGATCGATTACCTGAAATCCAAATGTCCATTATCTTCGTTTTGTAAAATGATAAAAAAATACAAAAATTTCAAAAATCCTTAGCTATACGTAGGGCTTGCTGAAAAGCTCAAAACCATATTGTTAGCTTTAATGTTTTATAGATCAACCGGCTTGCCAACCCTAATCTTCACCAATGGGGATCACTCGAAAGGGATAGATATTAAAAACGGTGGTTTGCGGCTGAGTAATGGCGGGGGTAAAGGTTGCAGTAGTTTGTACTTGATGATAGCACCCTTTTAACAATTCTTTAACAGTATCCTAAAATTTCTTAAGATTTTTTAACCACTATTGTTCGTACTATTGCAACAGTAGCTTTGGTGTTTGCAGCAAAATGAGTTTCTTTACTCCCTATTTACTGATGATTGTACGGGATTAAAGAAATTAATATGTTTGCTTTCTCCCACTATTTCATTTTTGCTTGTTACAAGCCCTTTGGTTTGTAGTAGCTTACATTGTGCTTATGCATGTTATTATGAAAAAATAAATTTAATATTAAATTAAAAATCAGTCCTATGAAAAACATTTTTACACTTATCGCAATCATGGTATTTGCTGTGTTCTCAGTCCAGGCACAAAATCCATTTGGTAACGGATCAGATGGCGTACTTACAGTTAACGAGGGAGAAACCCTCACAATTAATTCCGAACGCACAAGCGTAACGGGAACTAACTATTCGGGTACTTTTTCAATTCTTGTGGATAGTACCGGTGGGATCCAGATTGGTGATGAAGTTTTAATTATCACTATGCAGGATCCTGAAACTGACATGAACGACAATACCGTCGGTCGATGGGAGGTGCATTATGTTGACGCCGTTTCATCCGGTGAGTTAAGCCTTCAATCTGCCTTGAGGCAGGATTTTAATGCTGTTGATGGCAAGAAACACCAGGTGGTGAGAATACCACAATACACCGATGTGAGTATTTCGGGAACGCTTACTTGCCCGGGATGGGATGGAAGTACAGGTGGAATACTTTATTTTAGATCCAATAGTACTGTAACGGTAGATGCTACTGGTATTATTTCTGCAACAGGAAAAGGCTACCGTGGTGGAACCCAATTTGGCGATTCACATGGCGGAGGCCAGGGTGGCGAAAGCTTTGTTGGCCTTGGTGGCGACGGTGGACATTATACTGCTGATCCGCATGGAAAAGTTGGTTCCGGTGGCGGTGGTGCTGCTTACAATGGCTACAATGGTGGCAATGGAATTGCTGGCGGTGGCGGTGGTGCTACCAATGCCAATGTTGGACTTGGGTCAGTAGATCTTGGTGGCGCTGGCGGTGGTGGTGGAGGCCACGCCGGAAGTGCCGGTGGTGCAGGATATGGTAGTTTTGGATATGGTGGTGATAGCTATAGCGGTACTAATCATGGCCAGGATGGTGGTGAAAATATTTCCGGGAATGGTGGAAGCAACGGCACCGGCGGTGGTGGTGGCGGTGGCGGTTCCTATGGATCTGCAGACCTTGCCAAACTTTATTTGGGCAGCGGCGGTGGCTGTGGTGGACGCCATAGTAGTTATGATCCTGGTTCTGGAGGTATTGGTGGCGGATTTCTGTACATTTCGTCCAATACAATCAATTGCTCGGGAAATATTGAATCTAACGGAGGAAATGGAGGAAATGGTTCTACCCATAGTGGTGGTGGTGGCGGTGCTTCTGGCGGGTCTCTTTATCTGGAAGCTGTGAATATTGATCTTTCAAATATGATTACTTCATCAGGAGGAATAGGCGGTACTCCGTATTATAGTAATCCTGCCGGGAACGGCGGTGAAGGACGGATCAGGTTGAATACCAATAATCTTGTCAATACCGGTACAATTAGCCCCAATCATTTCCAGGGTCAATTTTATAATATTATTCATACCCCATTGTCAAATACAAACAATCTGAGCGGCCCATACCAGGTAAATGCTTCCGCTCTCGACAACGAAGGAGATTTAATTACCGAAGCAAAACTTTTTTACAGGAGCAATGGCGGGGCTTTCAATGAAGTTGCCATGACCGAAATTGGAAATACCCAGGAGTTTACAGGAAACATTCCCGGGCAAGCCATCAATACTGATATTGATTATTACTTAACTGCAACAGATGGGACTGACAATTACATCCTACCTCTTGCTGCACCAGCACAATTGTATTCATTCGCAATTTCAGCTTTCCCACCTTACGGATTATCCAGCACGGATAACAATGATGGTACGGTTGATATCAATTGGTACGAACCCCTTGACCTTACGAATTTTGTTGATTATTCAATCTACCGGAGTGAGCAGGATGGGTTTACGCCCGGAGCCTTCAACTTATTGGCCGATAATATTTCTGATACTACATATACTGACGCAACAGTTCAGGATTTTCATACCTACCATTATATAGTTTCCGGTAATTACGATTACAGTGGAACACCCAACGAGTCCTTCTCCGGTCAATCTGCTGCATTGTTGGTTAACAATACAAGCCAGACTACGGTTTTGGGTTATGCTTTCCTTGAAGACCGGAATAACCATGCAAATATCAAAGTTAACTTTGTGCCTGAATCCCCATCTGCTGTAGCTGACAGTGTTTACACCGATGCATTGGGTTATTTCGAAACCCACGATCTCTATCCGGGGGTGTATTCTATTCGTATGAGCAAACCTGGTTTCCAAACACCCATAATTCACGAGGGCCTTTCGATTGTGGAAGATACTGATATGGGGGAAACATTTCTCTATGATATGGGAGCCGAAGTCTCTGGTGATGTTTCAGGTGTATGGAGCGAATTCGTTAGCGTTACCGGCGACATTACTGTGCCTGCCGGCGATTCATTGATCATTGAAGCCGGAACGCTTGTGCGCTTTTTGGGTAAATACCATTTTTATGTTTATGGATACCTGGCTTGTAATGGTGCTGATGGTGATGAAATCTTGATCACTTCCGGCCCGGCCAATCAGATTCAGGCAAAAGACCAATGGTATGGTTTCGACTTTTACGATGCTGCCGATGACAATTCCTATTTTCATTACACAACTGTGGAGTATGCTTACGATGGAATTTTTTATGAATGGTCTGCACCTTCCATCCAAAATTGTTTGGTTCAGCATCATCAGCGTTATGGTATTTATGCCAACAGATCGGATAATGCGCCTATCGAATCAACAACCATTAGTGATTGTTCCACCACTGGAATTTATGCCGATTATTCTTCTCCACAAGTTAACTTGTGCGATATTTCGAATTGTGGTTCCTATGGAATTGACCTTGAGAATATGAGCCATGCTGTGATTACTGCAACGAATTTTCATGATTCCCCTCAAGGGCTTTATGCAAATAACGCTTGCGATCCTTTAGTTGAGGGGTGCGAGTTTACAAACCATTCAAATATCGGTATTAATTTTTATAATCTTTACCAAAGAGGCAGGATTATCAATAATACCTTTACGTCTAATGTAAATGGTATTTATCTTAATTATCGATCCCATTCTTTGGTTCAGGGCAATTCTTTTGTTCAGAATGGCGATGGCATTGAAATTAATTATGATTGCGATGCGACAATTACTGAAAACGAATTTATAAATAACACCAATGGTATTTATTTTAATACCTCAAGTTATTATTGCGAGACTGAGATCAGTTTTAATCTTTTTGCCTACAATACCAATGATGGAATTCATAAAGATGCCTATAGTTCAAGTTATGTTAATAGCCCGACAATTATTAATAACACCATTTTTAACAATGGTGGTGATGGAATTCAAATCCGGGAAGTTGGAACCGATGTTATCCGAAATAATATCATCAGCAACAATGCGGGCTACGGATTGTATGCACAGGGTTTTGTGGAAGTTTTTGAAAATAATGATGTGTACGACAATGCCCTTGGGGCAATATCCGACCTTAACAACCTTCCTGCCGAAACATGGAATTTTGTTTCCTTCAATCCAAACAACGGTGCCGATTGCGACATTTACAGGAATATTAATGAAGGCCCTATGTATGTATTGGCCGATTCGCTGGATGTAAATATTGGCCCTGCTTCTAAATGTATCGATGGTGGATCGGAAAGTTTTTCTGACCCCGATGGTTCAATTTCTGATATCGGCCTTGTGCCCTTCGACCATGGAAATCCACACATGATTTCTGTAACAGGGTTTGGCAATCAAAGTGTGTCGCTTGAATGGAATGAGGTAAGCAACGATTCCATCGTTGAATACAATGTTTATTATATGGTTTCCGGAGCTGATGATGATTATGTTTTATTTGACAACACTGCCGGGGCAACAATGGATGTTACCGGCTTGACCAACAATACACTTTATGATTTTACTGTAACAGGTGTTTATCCTGCTTATGAATCAACTTATGCACCCAAAGTCAGTGAACGTCCCGGCGTTCCGCAATTGGATATTGATCCGATGGCCTACAGCCTGATTATACCTGCTGCCGAAGATTCCATTATCGAAGATATGACCTTTACAAACAATGGCTCACGCGATGCCAGTGTAAGTTTCCCTAATATCAACACAGGGTTGGATTATGCCTACTTTGATGGCAGTGGCGATTATTTATCTTACGGGCATCGCGATTACCTCGAAGGAATGAGCGCCCTAACCCTCGAATGCTGGCTTTATCGTGAAAATAATGGCCATTTTGAATTCATGGGAAAACACTATCGAAATTATTCGTTTGGAATTAATGCCGATGAGCAAGTTCACTTTTATAAAGGATATGGCAATACAGCCAATGCTAGCTATCAGGGTTGGGATACAGATAAATACATAAATGTTAACCAATGGTACCATCTGGCAATTACATGGGAAGGTGAAACGCTTAAATTATACATCAATGGAGAACTTGCCTGGGAAACCCATGACGCTGTATCATCACCAATTGCAAGGCAGGGTTATGGCCTTGAATTAGGAAGACGTGCCGGAGAAAGTCAGTATTTGAATGGCCGGCTTGCCGAAGCAAGGGTTTGGGGTGATGTACGCTCCGAAGAGGAGATTAAAGAACATATGTACCGCTCACTTATGGGCAATGAAGATGCCTTGCTGGGCTACTGGCCATTGCAGGATGATTTTAACGATCACTCAACTTACGGATTAACAGCCGGTGTTTATGGCAACACAGTACTACAAAGTGGTAGTCTTGATGAGTATGCCTTTTATTCAGTGCCACAAAGCATGTACACCGTTGCACCGGGTGATTCAGAAATTGTTCCTTTAACATTTTATCAGCGCAGCGATCTTACTTCTATATTTTTCACTTCTGTACTTCATAGTGATGTTCCATCAATGGAGAAAAATGACCTTGAAGTATTTCTGCAATATAGCGAAACAGTTCCCGCATCTCCTGTACATTTCATTCCTGTTCCTGAAACAGGCAAGCCCTACACCCTTGTAATCAAAGATGCGACCATTGATGGTGTAACCATTGATGTTGGTGATGAGATTGGCGTTTTCGATGATGAGCTTTGTGTAGGTGCCGGTATTTTTGATGGTACTTTCAATTTTACATTTACAGCATGGGAAAGCGATGGAGGTCTTGATGGATTTACACCCGGAAATGACATGATATTTAAAATGTACGATACTTCAGCAGACCTCGAAACCAATGAAGCAGATGAGACCTATTACATTGGTAACGATACTTTCGGGCACGGTGTATTTTCAGCCCTGTCACTCGAAGCTTCAGTGTATAACTTCCAGGATATTGCCATTACCGGTGGACAGTTTAACCTCTTAGGATTTAACCTGCTTCCGCATTATCCGGATGCATGGGATATTTTTGGAGCCCTCGAAGGATTGCAAATTGTTTACAACGACGATGGCAATGTGTTGATCCCGGGATACAATATCAATACCATTGGCGATATTAATTTCCTCGATGGTTTTTACCTCTATGCCGACGATAACACCAATATCCAGTACGAAGGTACTTACATTCACATCGAAGATTGGGGCATCACCGTAGCGCCCAGTAAATGGAACTACATTTCGGTATTGAGCCAAAACCCCGTAGCCGTGGTTGATGTATTTGCAGGGCTCGAAGATGAAGTGAGCATTGTACAGGCTGCTTCCGGCGATGCATGGATTCCCGGCCTGGGTGTAAACACCATCATAAATATGCAACCTGGCTCAGGATATAAAATTGCACTTGCGGTTGATACAGCAGTTACATTTAACTATCCTGCTGCTTCCAAAAAATCGGGAGCAATTCCTGAGCTTGAACCTGCCAAACAAAAGGGACCTACTGATGATACGCATTTTACTTGTGTAGAAACCGGCTTGCCTTATGCAGTTGTGATGACCATCAAATCGCCAACAGAATCACCCTATAATTTAATTTCTGGCGATGAAATTGGCTTGTTCGACGGAAATACATGCGTGGGTACTACAGTTTACCAAGGCTCAGAACAATTGATAATTACCGCTTGGGAAGAAGATGCCGCATTAGAACTGCCTGGCTTCGCACCGGGAAAGCAAATGCAGGTGCGTGTTTATAGGGAGTCTCTTGCTAAGACCGTAAAATATAAGCTTGTCAATCGTACGGGCGAACGACCAGTATTTGGCGAAGGCAATTATGCAAATGTGGTTCTTGAAATTGGCCCCATCAGCGAAGCACCATTTAAATTTGAGGTATTGCCTAATCCATTCAAAGATCAAACTGAGATTACCCTTAAGCTGCAAAACGAAGATGTGGTAAAAGTGAATGTGTTCGATAACTCTGGCAGATTGGTTAAATCCTTGACTAATCAAGCCTATAGTGCTAACCAGCATCAAATTTCTTGGGCTGGTACAGACCTCAACGGTAAAAAACTCGATCCGGGAATTTATTTTGTGATCGCTGAAACTACCGAAGGTGTTTATACCGAAAAAGTAATTATTCTGAAGTAAACCTTTCATTTATAACTGTGTTCTGGGTGGGTCATTCCATCCGGGCACAGTTTGTAAAATGAATTAAACATTTTAATTATGGATGCAATACATTACAAAAATATATACAAGCTCCTTAAAATAGCTTTACTCCTGATTATTCTAATTGGGAGCCGGGAGCAAGCGAATGCTCGAAACTATGATCTGATAGTAGATGGAATTGATGCAAGCTTACACGGCGATGTCGCGATTATTCCTTCCGATGCATCGGGTAATCAATACATGTCAGGGAATGAGCCCTTTGAACCCGTTCCTCCAACCGGCCTTCCCTACAACATCGTTTTAACCGACCTTGATGTCAATGGGCAGCAATTGCCCATTGGGACACAAATAGGTGTTTTCGATGGTGAATTATGTGTGGGAGATGTTTTATACGATGGAAGTGACGAAATGAACCTGGTGGCCTGGGAAGCTGATCCCGATCAAAACCTTGCAGGTTTTACTTCCGGGAATACCATGACTTTTAAGTACCATGTCCTTTGGCACTCTCTATTCAGGAACTTTGATGCAGATGTTGATTACATTAAAGGTGATGGTACATTTGGCTTTAACATTTATAGCGTGGTTGATTTATCAGTCACTACCAGCCTGATTCCGGATATCACTGTCTCGTCAGAAATATTAAATTTCAATACCGTTGTGGTGAACGAGAGTAAAACAATGCCTCTGATTTTAGAAAACAATGGAACTGCTCCACTTTTTGTGCATTCCGTTCAAAATACCGACAATCATTTCACACTATCTGCAATGTCGGTATTGGTTGATGTAGGCGGTGAGGATACCCTTTGGGTAACTTTTACACCTACCGAAATTACTACCTACAGCGATATACTTACCATGAACACCGATGACCCGGATACTCCTACATTGGAAATTCCACTCTACGGTACCGGCCTTCCACAAACTACACCTCAAATTAGTGTTATCCCTTCTTCACTAAACTTCGGTGGTATTGCCATGAATTCTACTTCAACTCTGAACCTGAACGTTTACAATGCTGGTAACGGGGTGCTTGAAGTTACAGGAATAACATCATCAAATGCTGCATTTGCAATATTTGGTAGTACTTCTTTTACGCTTGAACAAGGCGAAAATACCAATGTAGCGCTTGTGTTTTCACCCACCACGACAGGTTTATTTAATGGACAACTTAGCATTCAAAACAATGATGAGCTGGTGTATGTACCCGTGCATGGTGTAGGCTCACAAGGACATTTTTCTTCTGTGGATCCAACAGGTAAACCCTACCCGGTAATTGTGGAATATGTTGACATAGATGGCTTCAGGCCTGGAATAGGTGACGAAATTGCTGTATTCGACGACGACTTGTGTGTTGGCATAGCCGTTTCTAATCCGGGAGGCAACAGCCTTTATCTCGATGGTAGTGGTGATTATCTGGTCAATGATAATTCAACAGCATTCGATCTTCAGGAAATGACGATTTCTGCCTGGGTTTATTCTTCAAACTTTAGCCAGAATGGTTTTATTTTCGAAAAAGGACCGGTCAATACCCAGTATTCACTCTTTTTTGAAGGTTCAAGCATTAACTTCAGGACCTATCCTTCCGGAGGGGCAGGTTATGATAACTTTTATCTTAACTCCGCCAGCATTGGTATCACCAACAGCGAGTGGCACTTTATTACGGCTACTTTTGATGGTGAAAAGAAAAAGATATTTGTGGATGGTGAATTAAAAGCTACCCGGGATTACACAAAGACCTTAAGGACCGGACAGCAGGGCCAGATAATTGGAGCTTACGGTGCTACCGGTAGCCATTCATATTACTTCAACGGCAATATCGACGAAGTGAGAATATGGGATTATGCCCGTACGGTTGCCGAAATCCAAAACGATATGTTTTGGGAACTTACATCCAATGAACAAGGCCTTGTGGCTTATTGGAATTTTGATGATGGGAGTTTTGCTAACCTGGTTAGTGGATCTACAAATTCCTATCTGGCAGGAGGTGCCGACATTGATGGTGGGCAAAACCCTGAAATTATTTCAAATATTATGATGACTACCTGGGAAAAGGACGATGACCTCGGTTTGCCGGGTTTCACATCGGGCAACCCAATGACTTTTAAGGTGTGGACTGAAATTTACGACAATTGGGTGGAGGTTGATGTTGCAACAACATATATTGTTGGAAATGGCAATTTTGGCTACGGCCAGTTGAGTGTTGTCAGCCTTGAAGGGACCACCGGGCTTGAACCCGATATTGACGTGCCATTTGAAAGTATTTATGTAGGACAGGTTACTGTTGGCGAATTTGTAGTGAATGAAATCACAGTTCACAACACGGGTAACGCTCCCCTGCACATTGCTGTTAGCGATAATTCGGATGCATTTAGTCCTGGTATTTCTATTGAAGAAATACCTCCGATGGATTCAATTACCTTCGAACTTACTTTTACCCCGACGGTACCAGGTGGATATTCTGCTGAACTTACAATTGAGAGCAACGATCCCGATGAGCCCGAAATTATCGTCGGCCTCGAAGGTTTTGCACTTCCATCAGGAAGTGCGGATATTGCCACTTCAGTTGATCAGTTGAGTTTTGGTGATGTAATCATCGATTCAGCCAAAACGGCCACTTTCACTGTAATCAATACAGGTACTGCAGCACTTGTGGTTTCAGCTATCTCAAATACTGATCCTGCTTTTACGGTCATGCCGCAATCTTTCACGTTGGAGAATACCAACGACTTAATGGAGGTTGTTATTAGCTTTTCGCCAGATGCAAAAGGCCTCTTCAGCGATTTATTGACCATCGTTTCAAATGCCCCCAATCATGCCGTGAGCGTAATTGGTGTTGGCTACGAAAATCATTTTAATCTGGTAGCAGAAACCGGAAAGCCGTATCACATCATTATCGACGATCACAACCTGACGGCATCTGTTCAGCCCGGTGACGAACTCGTCGTTTTTGATGGTGAACTGGCTGTAGGTATGGCTTCCACCAATCTTTACTCAAATACCCGTTCGGCTACCTTTGATGGTAGTGGCGATTATTTGGAGGTTGCCAATTCTGAAACCCTGAATCCATCAATGATCACGGTTGAAGCCTGGGTGAAAACCACTGATGGTGGTACTTCGCGTGCAATTGTTGCAAAAACTGCCGGATGTGCAAATACAGGTTATCTGATATGGTTGAACCAAAGTGGTTACGGTGCTGGTAAACCTGGTTTTTGGGTAGGAAATGGTGGATGGCTCAATGCCAATATTGCCATTCACGACGGTCAGTGGCATCATGTTGCCGGAACCTATGATGGTGTAACTGCAAAGATATATGTTGACGGGGTATTTTACAATTCAAGAAATGCAAGTGAAGACTTATCCTCAACTAATGTTTTGCAAATAGGTGGTTCTACCTATTGTGGCAATTATTTGAATGGAAAGATTGACGAAGTTAAAATCTGGGATTATGCCCTCAATCAGGAGGAAGTTAATTTATCGATGAGCAGCAGGCCACAAGGAACTGTCAATGGCTTGTTAGGCTACTGGCCCTTCGAAGGTGACTTTTCTGATCAATCAGATAATAATCATCCAACTCAGATCAATGGCAATGTTTCCTTTAGTGCCGATGCACCCACGCTGCAGAATTATAGTGAACTGACGATTACTGCATGGGAAAAAGATGACGAAAGCGGCCTTCCTGGATTTACTCCGGGCAACGAAATGTCCTTTAAACTATGGACTGAAATCAATGGCATCGCCTCTGAGTTTAGCGCTACACCAAGCTACAGCGTGGGCGATGGAACTTTTGGTTTTGGCCAGTTCTCAGTTGCCGCGCTTGAATTTGATTTACCACTTATTGAAGTTGATCCCGTATCAGTTTTTGTTGCCCTTGAAGAACCAAATTCAACAACCAAGAGCATTAACATCACGAATAATGGCACTGCCACACTTTCTCTCAATGCAAGTATTGATGAAGCCTGGGGAGTAATTCAAAGTTTACCTGCAACAATTGCAGCCTCTAGCTCGGATGGTTTGGTTTTAGAAATCAATACTGCCGGCCTGATTGACGGGATATATGAAGCTATAATCTCAATTAATTCCAACGATCCGATAAATGATTTGATTGAAGTGCCGCTTACATTAAATGTTACCGGTAGCCCGCAAATCACCTCTGGCCTTGACTCACTTGGAGTGGGTAAAGTTGTGGTTGCCGAAGTTTCTGAAAACCTATTGACTTTAACAAATATCGGTACTAAAGTGCTGGTGATTGATGATGCTTTTATACTGGATGGTGGCAACACAGGGTTTAGCTTTTCGCTTCCCGGTAAATCTTTCCCGGTTTCTATCGACCCTGCTGAGAGTATCGAAGGCACGCTTAGCTTTGCTCCCTTGCAACCCGGCGAGGTAATCGATACCCTGAGGGTATTGTCGAATGCAGGAAATGCGCCAAGCTATGATATTGTAATTACCGGCGAAGGGATTACACCCCCGGAAATTTATATTCCTGAAACTTCGTTTAGCCACACATTTCCCTGTAGCGATGTATTCATCGATTCAGTGAAAGTTTATAATATTGGTCAGGAAGACCTGGAATTTGAGTCGCTCGGAAGTGAACTGTGGTTAACGGCCAATCCTTCACAGGCAACTGTTGCAGGTGGCGACAGCATTACTTTATATGTAAATATTTCCACACTCGATTTGTTTGCCGGTGTTCATGAGGCCACTTTGAATGTGACTTCAAATGATCCAGGCCAGGCTCTGGTCGAGGTATTTTATATTATTACCGTAATTGGCGATCCGGCAATTCTTGCCAACGATTATTTTGATATTGGGATAGGAAATGTTGGGGATACCGTTACCGGCCAGTTGATGATTGCCAATAGTGGCTGCGACACACTGGATATTCTCTCTGTTGATATTCAAAGCCAGTACCCGGTATTCTATGTCGAAAATCCCGAATTTTCGATTCCTCCCGGCGATGCAAGCCCTTTGATGGTCGCTTTTGTGCCAACAACTACGCAGCAATACTCCGGAATTGTAACCATAAATTCAAATGACGCTGCCAATTCAGCATTGGCTATTGTACTGGCTGCTACAGGTGTTGAGCCGCCAAATATGGAGGTTTCTCCACTGTCCATTGCAACGACGCTGCAATCGGGCGATAGCCAGCAAAAACTATTTACAGTGCAAAATATCGGGGGACAAACCCTGGAATTTAACACTGAGGCTTCCACGCTCAATAGGTACATGATGCATTTGGATGGAAATGGTGATTACATAAATGTTGTCCACTCCGAAGCTTTAAATGCTGCCCAGGCCATCACGCTGGAGGCATGGTTGCTTCCACTCGACAATACTACTGAGTTCATCATGGGTAAAGAAAATTCAAGCGAAGGAAACTACCGCCTGTGGATCAATGCTGATCATCGTTTTGAGTTTAGGCTTAATAAGCAAAACTCGCTTACTTCAAATACAATTGTCCCAATAAATCAATGGATCCATGTAGCTGCAAGCTTCGATGGCGAAACCATGCGCCTGTTTGTAAACGGAGTGTTGGATGCCGAACAAAGTTTCGGGCCATTCACGATCTTGCCCAATACTGATAACCTCAGGATAGGCCGTTCGTTCCAATACAATTATTTCGATGGCATGATGGATGAAGTGAGAATTTGGAATATTGCACGCAATCAATCTGAAATTCAGTCGATCATGAACCAGCCCCCATTGGGGACTGAATCCGAGTTGGTGCTTTATTTCCCATTTGTAAACGCATTTGGAAATATTGTTACCGATGAATCTGCGAACAGCAACAATGGTATTCTTTATGGAAACCCTGTTCGCCAAAGTTCTACAGTTAGCTTCGATGATTATCTTGCAATCGGAAACGGCAGTGGAAGCCTTGGGGCAAACTTGCTGCAAAATGTAAACCTGGCACTCAATTCGTCAGGTTTCCCGGCAGGAACCTATCAACGTGAAATTCTGGTGACTTCCAATGCTGCCAAAAATCCTTCCGATATTGTTTCTCTGTCGTTAACCATTGAAGGTTTAGGCCTTATCGAACCAAGCCCCGATCAAATGGTATTTGCTGATGTATTTCTTGGTTTGGCCGATACAATGGAATTGGTGCTCGAAAATACGGGGGCAAGTGCCGCTTATATCTCAGGTTTGTCGTTTAGCTCTGATGTATTTTTCAGCCTCAACCAGGTGGAGAAAGTATTTCCATTTTCGCAAAAAACTATAATGGTGGTCTTTGAGCCTTCGGCGATTCAGTTGTACAATGAAACACTTACTGTTTTTGTGGGTGATGCCAAATCAACCGAACTACAGATTCCTTTAACAGGCCTGGGGGTAACGCCTCCAATTCCTGAGTTTAGCCCTGCCGTTGCCAACTTTGGCGATGTTGTGGTAAGCAATACGGGAGCCTTGAATATTGCTTTGTCCAATGCCGGAAGTTCAGCATTGGAAGTTTACTCTGCAACACTATCGGATGATACTTATTTCGCAACTAATATTCAATTGCCAGTAACGCTGGCTTACGAGGAAGAAGCCTTTTTCGATGTATTCTTTTCGCCGCTCGATTACGCATTATCAGCGGAAGAATTGATCCTTAATACAAACATTGGCCTGGTTTCGCTTTCGCTAAATGGTACCGGTGTTCCACCTGATCACGATCTGTCTATTGTTGAGATGCTATCACCTCAGGATGGCTGCGGATTATCCGGTACTGAATTGCTCACTGTAACCATTCAAAACTTTGGCGAATTGCCACAATCCAATTTCGATGTGGGCTTTTCATTGAACGATGGCTCCTCAGTTGAAGAAACAGTAGCTGCTACTTTGGAGTCTGGTCAGTCGATGGAATATTCATTTATGGAAACCCTCGACCTGTCTGCTCTTGGTGTTTATGATATCGAATTGTTTACACTTCTTGGCAACGACCAGAATACCTGGAACGATACAACAAATTATCCGGTAACTAACTTCCCGTCAGTAGGCGAAGTAAGTGGTTTGATGCCTGCCGATAGTTCGTTTGGTGTTGTTGATCCGGTGGCATTCTCATGGGATGCTACAGCAAATGCCGATGTTTACGATCTGTATCTGTGGCGTACCAATCAGCAAAAACCTGACGGGCCATCTGTTGAAGGGATCCTGGCAACAAACTATACCTGGTTCGAATACCTGAACAAAAACTACTTGTACAACTGGCAAATTGTTGCCCGCAACCAGTGTTCGCAAAGCGAGAGTGAAGTGAACCTCTTTTCGTTTAATGTCTTCTCCGACCTTACAGTGGATGAAGTGATTATTCCTGCAAGCGGAAATTCAGGGGAAGATATTGAGATTACTTTTAGCATATCTAACATCGGTACAGGAAGTACTGGAATTATCCCGTGGAAGGATAAAATCTTTATTTCTACGCTACCGGTTTTCGATCCGGATGAGGCTGAATTGGTGGCAGAAGTGTCAAACCTTTCATCCCTCTCCATGGGCCAGGGTTATACAAATATTGTTACAATTACATTGGCTGATTATTTGGAAGGTGCTCAATATGTTTATGTACAGACGGATGCCCGGAATATCATCCAGGAAACCAATGAAGATAATAACCTTAATGTTTCGGATGAACCCATTGTGGTTAGCCTTCCTCCCTATCCTGATCTTTTTGTAGAAGCGGTAGAATCGCTAAGTGGAGATATTGTTCCCGGTCAAACGGTTTCGGTTGGCTGGTCAGTCGAGAATATAGGTGATGCCGATGCCATTGGCGGATGGAGCCAGCGAGTTTCAATTGTCAAGGGAGCTCAACGTGTCATTCTTGGTTATTTGCAGTATAATGATACTTTGGCTGCTTCTGGAATCCTGGCTCAATCTGTTAGTTTCAATGTTCCGAAACATCCGGGACTGGCGGGTGAGGTATTTTTAGAAGTCAAATTAACACCCTATCCGGATCTTGTAGAAAAGCCCAATGCCACTGCCAACAATGTTGCTTTATCAGCCGAAAGTGTGATGCTTAGTAAGAAGTTATTTGTAACTGCCACACAGCCAACCATTGATGAAGATGCTACTAACCCATTGCTTTGTGGAGTGTATAGAAGTGGAAACCGCGATGAGGAACTTGTAGTTAACCTGAGCTTTTCTGTACCTGACCGGATAATTTTACAGCCGAACGTGACCATACCTGCTAATCAATCAGGGGTAATTTTCTATGTAATTCCCATCAACAACGACTTGATTGAAGGTGATATTGACCTTGATCTGATTGCAGAAAATCCGGAATATCCGATGTCCCTTAAAATGATAACGATAATTGATGACGAATTGCCATCACTAACGCTGGATATTAATTTGGATGAAGCTACCGAGGGGGAGATGATCAATGTAACTGTGACCCGTGACCTGGTAACGGATCAGGCACTCGTTGTGAGCCTCTCTGCCAATAAGGTCAATCAAATTGCTTTGCCAATAAGTGTCGAAATTCCGGCGAATGAAGCTTCAGTCTCATTTGACGTGAACGTAATCGATGATAATGTAATGGAATTGACGAAGGTGGTGACAATAAGTGCAATGCGAACCGGCTATTTTTCAGGAAGTGATATGGTAACTGTATTGGACGATGACCTTCAGCAAATTGAATTTACATTAAGTCCTGATTCTATCTCCGAAGCCGGAGGGCCTTATGCTTCATGGGGGACAATCCTATTGCCCGATCCAGCAGATGGCCAGGTGATTATCCAGCTTTCGGCAGAACCCCTGGGGCAGTTATTTTTCCCTCAGCAGGTCACTATTCCAAACGGACAAATGGAGGCACAAATCAATGTTGGTGCTATCGATAATGGTGTGCTTGATGGAGATCGGGTGGTTAATTTTACTGCTGCCATTTATATTTCTTCATGCGGATGTGGTGCACCACTCGAAAGTGGCGGAGCCGTTACCTTGCCAATAACTATACTCGACAACGACGGGCCTTCGCTTGCCGTTGTAGCAAGTCCGATTGTTGTTGCCGAAAATCTGGTCGGGGCAGGAACATTGCTTATTACCAGAAATACATTGGGTGGCGACGAACTAACGGTTACACTTCAGCATAATAGCCCCGATGAAATCGTGTTGCCGGCAACGGCAATAATCCCCGAGGGAGAAGATGTTGTTGAGGTCCCATTTAATACCCTTGATGATGGCGTACAAGATGGCGACCAGATAGTTTCGGTTACTGTAAGTGCTGCTGGTTTTAGCAATGGAACTTGTTGGGTGATGGTGAGCGACCGCAACCTGCCCGATTTTGTCCTCACCGATTTAAGTTTATCTCAAAACTCGGTGCTTATAAATGACCAGGTTGATTTGACCATTCAAATAAAAAACAATGGTGCTGCCCTGGCTCCCCAGGGTGCACAAGTTAAAATATGGAAGTCAACCAACAATGTTTGGGACGCCAATGATGCAGTGCTGGCAACAATGCTTACACCTTCAATATTGGCCATTGGAGCTAAAGTGACTTTGAATAAAACCATAACCCTGACCGGTAACGTTGGCGATTATTACCTCTTCGCTACTGTAAATAAAAATGGCACCTTCAATGAATTGCTTGGTATCAACAATACTTCACAGCCTAAGCTAATATCGGTTTATCCTGATTACAACGCAAGCGTTACTGTTGATGGAGACGAATTCAATGGGAGTACACCAATTACAATTTATGGTGTTACCGAAGCTGTTGCGAAAGTTCCGGCAGCAAATAAACCTGTTGATATTTACATCATTGTTGATGGGGTGCGACGTGTTTATCCTGTTACCAGTGATGATAATGGTGAGTTTAGCATGGACTTTTATCCACTCAACGGAGAGGCAGGTGATTATTCTGTTGGGGCATGTTATCCTAACCAGGGATTATCTGATGCCCAGGATGAGTTTGTTCTCTTAGGTGCAAAACACAATGTTTCCAGTTATATTATTTGGGAACTGTACCTCGGCGAAACCCAGCAAAAGTTTATTGAAATTGAAAACTTAAGTAGTTTGCCACTGAATAATGTTAGTGTTGAAATAGTTGATTCACCACCTGGTTGCAATGTTAGCTTTATACCTGTGGCCAGTCTTCCCGGCAATTCATACGCCACCTTAAGCTATAGTGTACAGGCTACTGATGTTACTGAAGGTACACTTTACGAGGAAGTTATCCTGGCCCTTACTTCTGACGAGGGAACCCGGTTTGAATTCAGTACATGGTTCTATTGTTCAGCTACCATGGGCAATCTGAAACTTTTACCGGTGGTATTGAATGAGTCGATGGTGAAAGATCAGATCAACCACACCGAGTTTCAAGTAAAAAACAATGGTTTGGATGAAACAGGTCTTATAACTATTGCCTTGCCTGATCTTGACTGGATGGCGCTTGCAAGTCCTGATACAATATCCTC